>NZ_JBADWU010000059.1:0-39900 GCF_056203535.1 Candidatus Limimorpha sp.
GGTTGACCTTTCTGCGTACAAACATGCCCGCAAGGTACGAATTTTCGGGCTTGCGTCACCCACGTCACCATCTTGATTTTTAAACAATATTGATTTTTAGCAAGTTACAAACATTAAAAAAACAGCTGTCAAAGTCAGGATTGCAAATGATTTGTCGCTTTGTGACTCGTCACAAAGTGTCATTGCAAATGCTTTGTCGTTTTGTGAGTCGTCACAAAGTGTCATTGCAAATGCTTTGTCGCTTTGTGAGTCGTCACAAAGTGTCATTGCAAATGATTTGCTGTTTTGTGAGTCGTCACAAAGTGTCATTGCAAATGTTTTGCCGTTTTGTGAGTCGTCACAAAACGTTATGCAATTTTTCTCTGGCTTTTGAGAAGCAATCTTGATTTACCATATTTTTTGGCATGTAGAGACGCACAGCCGTGCGCCTTTGTGTTCCATCGGATTATGAAAACAAATATAGGTCTCTTTTTTAAGACAATTCATCGTCAATTCAGGTCAATTTCCTTTTCCCTACTGCGGCTATGTCACTAACAATTAACGTTTAATAGACCTGAATTGTCTTCTTTTCAAAATGTCGTCTTGATTTGCCACATTATAGGCAGAAATCAGAGAATCCTCAACGAAGTCAAGGAATACGCAAAGCGGATTCCTATTCGCTAAATTCGCAAAATTCGCGGTCAAAAAAAAACAATCACGGTTATAAATTGATTTGTGTTGGAGTGTGTTTGTCTGCCGGACGTAGAGAAAGAACTGCGAAATCGCAGATTCAACGTAGTCAATCGGGCGAATCATGCTAATAAGGCCTTGCTAACGCAAGTCCTTGCCTGACGGACGCTGATAAGATATACCACTAAGGGTCAAAAAGCATATAATTGCCTAATGCCATGTTTTTCATCCGCAAAATTACACATATTTTCCATTTCCGCAAGCCCTCGCTTTCTAAACTCGAAAACATTGAACCATAAATCCAGTAGCCGATAGTTTAGTATTCTATTAAGTAGGTGAGCAAAATTAGTTTACATAAATGACGCAATGCTTCGCCCCTTCGATGTTTCGGCAAGCCAACAACCTTGGCTCAGGGAGCGAAGCTCAGCAAGCTGATTTTCAGCTCATTGAGCCTGTCGAAATGAGAAGATACTTTTGCAGTTTAATTATGAATAGTTACTTAAAAGCCCATTCACATATTTTTGTATTTTTGTGGTCTGATATGTATTGTTCAATTTTACCGGATTTCAAAATGAATAAAGCACTCATTATTATAATAGGAATGGTCTTGAGTACCACGACCATCTTTGCCCAAGGCCTCACCCAACGTTTTCAGCGCCTGCTCACCGACCCGAATGGCTATGTGGTGTATCGCGCCAGCAGTCCCATCACCATAGATGGCATTCCTGATGAAACCGCCTGGCAGGATGCTCCCATCCTCGACAAGTTTCAGGACATCAGCGGCGAAGGTTTCCCGCTGCCGCTTTACTACACTTCGGCCCGTATGCTTTGGGATGATGACTATCTCTA
Organism: Candidatus Limimorpha sp.; assembly: GCF_056203535.1. NCBI lineage: Bacteria > Pseudomonadati > Bacteroidota > Bacteroidia > Bacteroidales > Candidatus Limimorpha > Candidatus Limimorpha sp. The sequence goes on from NZ_JBADWU010000059.1 coordinate 1,519, forward strand.
TATCGCGGCTGAATTGGAGGAACCCAATGTTTGGGCCTACATCACCCAACATGATGAAGTGGTCTATCAAGAGCCTGATTTTGAGGTTTTCATCGATCCAAACAATGATGGCCAGAACTATTTTGAAATGGAAATCAACGCCTTGGGAACACGTTTCGACCTTTTCCTCACGCATCCTTACCGCACCGCGACGGGTACTTTTGTCAACATTGCCTGGGATGCGGCTGGCACGAAACTCGCCACCCACGTCGATGGCACCATCAATGATGACAGCGACACCGACCAAGGATGGAGCGTGGAGATAGCCATTCCGCAAAGGGCCATTGCACACAATTTCGAAAGGCCTTTGACAGCAGGCAACTACTGGCGCCTCGGTTTCTCGCGCGTGGAATGGCAGACCCAAAACACGAATGGCAAGACAGAACGCAAGCAGTCGGAAACGGGCAGTTACCTCCCCGAATACAACTGGACTTGTCCCGCCACGGGCCAAATCAACATGCACATGCCTGAGCGTTGGAACTATCTCTATTTCTCCGACAAGCCCGCAGGAACCGACACTTTCCGCTACCCCGCCGACCACAATATCGACAAACTGCTTTGGGCCATGTTCTATGCCCAGCAAAAGCAGTTTGAGACCACTACGACCTATTTCAGTAAACTCAAGCAGTTCGGGCTAAGCCAAGAGGACCGCTCCCTCCTACCCGCTGGCGCTGAAATCGCGATAGAAGCCACCTCGCTGAAATACGAAATCACCGTCACAAAAGCCGATGGCAGCACCGTCAGCATGGACGAATGTGGTTGCATCAAGAGAAGAGCATATCCTGTGAAAGCCTACGTCTGGAGTTCGTGGGACCAGGAGCATGTCACCGAAGACAGCCTCCGTTCCATCATGGCCTTGTGGAAAAGCCACGGCATATCGGGCATCTGCATGAATTGCGGTTTCGATTTCCCGAAGACAGCGCGTTGTGCGGCCATTGCCCACGAAATGGGCCTCGAATACCATGCCTGGGCCTGCACCATGTTGCATGGCGGCATGGATTCCACTTGGTACACCGTTAACCGCTGGGGGCAATCGGCTGCCGTGCCTGAATATCGGGCTTACGTCGACTATTACCAGACCCTCGACCCGCACAATCCTGAAGTGATTGACTGGCTGGTGCAGCAATACTTTCAGCTGGCCAGCATACCATACGTCGATTTCGTGCAGTTCGACTATGTCCGTTATGCCGATGTCATCCTTGCCGAAGGGCTTTGGAATAAATATCAGTACAGAATCCATCACCCGTGGCGCGATGCCGAGGGCAATGTATGCGAATATCCGGGAGCGGATTATTGCTATTGCGATGCCTGCTGTGCCGACTTCAAAGCACGCACGGGCATCGACATCAAGGCGAAGTTGGCCGAGGGCGTCGACCCAGCCTCCATTCCCGAATGGGCACAATTCCGCTGCGACAACGTCACCAAGTTGGTCAACACCATCTGCAAAGAGCTGCACGACCGAGGCTATAAGGTCAGTGCCGATGTGTTCCCCGGCCCACACAGCTACGCCGAGCCAATGGTGCGCCAACAGTGGGACAAATGGGACTGCGACATGTTCTTCCCAATGAATTACAACGACTTCTACCTGCAACCAGCAAAATGGGTGGGCACTGTAACCGAAGAAGAGGTAAACAGCACCCTGAGGCCTGTTATCAGCGGGCTGTTCATCTGCCACGACTGGCAGCACCGCGCTCACATAAAAGACCCCGAAGGCCTCGGCCTCTCGCCAAAGGAACTGAAGACAGCCGCAAAGAGTGCCCTGAAAGCCGGTGCCTTAGGCCTATGCCTCTTCACACCCGAGCGCATGACCGAAGCACATTGGAAAGCCTTTGAGGAGGCTTTGCGGGGAAAATGAGGAAATGATTTACAGTATGTTACATTTTAGTAAATTATCTGATTACAGTTGTCTATTTCAAACTACACACAAAATCATCGAAAGACATATTTGAACATTTTCCCCCATTCATCACCCAAACAGTCCAGTTATTATCTTTTTTAATCGGCAAATAATAAGAATGTGGTGTTTTTGCAGAAACAGCCGTGTAAAAATCTTTCAGCACTTTTACTTTCGCGGCATATTCGGCACTATTGATTTTTTGATTGCCTGATAGATTCAGACTTTTTGCTTATTATTTCATTGTTCAGTTTTCGAGTGCCTCCGCATTTCAATTCAGGTGTGTTGATGCGAATGTCGCAATCGATAACAAATATGTTTCCTTCTTCCGAACAAATCATGGTCTATTCGGCTGATTTGCGCCGCTGCGCATTGCTGCTCTCTTTTGAAACTGCCGATTGGTGCAGTGAGCGTATCTGCTGCAATATTTGCTCCCGCGAGTAGGGTTGCAATGACATGCGTTGCGCCTCCCTTTGTGCAGCCATGCTGTTCTGTCGGTGAAAATTGTTGATATACAATCCCACCTGTGATAAATCGTTCTGCATAATTATCAAGCATTTCCAGACCTTCGGACGTGAAGCCGTCAGAAATTATCTTTTCGATGGATGTCCAAAAGCCGTTGTTTGTCATGTAAACCGTGATTATTTTTCACGGCAAAGATAAGACAAAAATTTGAATGTAAATTCATTGAAATTTGGTAATCGGCAAAATCACATTTTGCAAAATCAAGATAAAAAACACTGGAAGTCATTTTCCGATAAGAAATAGTTCGTTTCGTCGTTCATTCCGATTTTTTCAATTACCTTTGCAAATCTAAATCCAGTTGACAAAATCATTGCCGTATGAAAGGATGGACAAAAAGCAAAGCCATAGTATTCAGTGCCTTAGCATTGATTGTCTTGTGCTGCCTTTTGCCGAAATCGTCCTATTCACAAAAGAGAGACATTCCGCAAGTGGATGCGTTTTTTCAGAATTACGATTTCAACGATACAGCGTTGATTCATTCCGAGGCGTTTTCTCAAAAATTAGCTGAATACGTCTATCAATTCCATGAAAATGAGGATTCTGTAAATCAGGAAACGGATTACATCGTAGGTCTTTCACCCTTGTTTGAAAAGGCGAAATGCAATATGCTGACGTATGGGTTCATCTTGGATTTCATGCTGAATGGATTTGAGAATCTGGGACTTGCATCGGTCACCGATTATCTGCTGAATTTTCCAGCCTTGAATGAAAATGAGATTTCGGCTGAGCAAGGCGAGCGTTTGGAACGCATTGCGGAGCCATATCAAAAAGTGAAGGAAGGTACACTTGCGCCTGATATTGAAGGCATTAATTCGGAAGGGCAATCCTATCATTTGCATGATTCCCAGGCAAAATATGTTTTGGTTGTGTTTTGGGCTACGGGCTGCGAACATTGCCACGATTTCCTGAAACAGGTGCGCAAGAAACTATATATTAATAAGGAATACGAATTGGTCACCTTCGCCATTGCTGAAGATGAAACAGACTGGCGCGAAAGTTTGGAAGAAATGCGCCTTTCGGGGCAACATTTTTTCGATGAACAGCGTTGGGGTGGCAAGGCATTCGAGGATTACCATGTCACCCAAGCCCCGACAGCTTTTTTGATTGATGAAAACAAAATCATCGTGGCGAAGGTTTATGACTGGAAAGAACTGAAGGAAAAAATTAGAAATTTGAAATGAATATGAAAGTAAAGTATTGTTTGTCAATTTGTTTGGCAGGATTGCTATCTATGTATAGCAGCGTTTTCGGACAGAATGCCGAAACCCGTTGGGTGGATTCGGTTTACAACAGTTTGACTCTTGAGCAGCGCGTCGGACAGCTGATTTGTATGCGTGCCAATCAGGTGGACAAGCCTTATTATGAAGATGTTGCCAAGTATATCAAGCAGTATAACATTGGCGGTGTTTGCTTTTTCCGTTACGATGGCGAGAAACAGGTCGACCAGGCCAACAAGTGGCAGGCCATGTCGCAGACCCCGCTGATGGTCTCCATTGATGCCGAATGGGGCTTGGCCATGCGCGTGAAAAACACCATCCATTATCCTTATCAGATGACGCTTGGTGCAATTACCGATAACAATTTGATTTATCAGATGGGCGAACAGATTGCCGAGCAATGCCAGCGCATGGGTGTTCATGTCAATTTCGCACCGGTTGTGGATGTCAATTCCAATCCGGCCAACCCGATTATCGGGATGCGCAGTTTCGGCGAAGACCCGCAGAAAGTTGGTGAAAAAGGTGTGGCTTACGCATTGGGAATGCAGTCGAAAGGCATGATTACCACGATGAAACATTTCCCTGGTCACGGCAATACCGCCACCGACTCCCACCTGACTTTGCCCACAGTAACGCGCACCTTGGATGAAGTCCAAAATATCGAACTGGCTCCTTTCAGATACATGATTGAGAATGGTGTGAACGGAGCAATGGTCGGACATCTTTATTTCCCTGCCATCGAGAAGGTTAAGAACACTTCTTCTTCGCTTTCCTACGGTGTCGTCACGGAATTGCTGAAAGAGGAAATGGGATTCAAAGGCCTGATTTTTACCGATGGCCTCGACATGAAGGGCGTTTCGGAGACCGTGCAGCCAAAAGATGTTCCCTACGAGGCATTTATGGCTGGCAACGATGTGTTGATTTTGCCTGCCGATGTGCCATACGCCATCAAATCCATCAAGTCGGCGGCTGAACGCGACCCGAAAGTGATGGCGCGTGTTGAGGAAAGTTGCAAGAAAATCCTCACCTATAAATACCGTGCAGGCTTGAATCATTACAGACCTTCTTCGACCACTAACCTTTTCGATGATTTGAAAAAGCAGGAATATAAGGACTTGCGTCAGACGCTTTTCGATAATGCCGTTACGATGTTGCGCAACGACAATGTCTTCCCTTTGGCGAAAACGAAGAAAATCGCCGTTGTCACCATCGGCAACACGAAAAACGATGTAAACAACGGACTGCATGAAAACGGCTACAACACAACTTCATTCGTCTGCCAGAAAGAAGAAATTTCCACAAAATCAGCCGCTTGGCTCAAGCAACTTGAAGCTTTTGATTTAGTCGTGGTCAACATTGAAAAGACAACCATGTTTGCCGCTTCCAACTATGGCATCAGCGAGGAAACGGTCAATTTCTTTAATCGTCTTGTTGCTCAAAACGATGTGGTTCTCAATCTGTTTGTCTGTCCCTACGCTTTGGATATGTTCCGAATCAACAACAGCGTGAAAGGCCTTTTGGTTGGCTATGAAGATGAAGTGCCAGCGGTGAAGGCCGTGGTTGCCATCATGTCGGGTTTGCAGAATGCCAAAGGCACTTTGCCTGTCTCGACTTCAAAGTTTGCATGTGGCAATGGTTTGGTCTCGACTAATATTCCTGAGGCTGAAAAAAAAACTTACACCCCCATTCTGAACAAGCCGAGCCTTGAAACACCTGCCCCGAAAAGTGAACAAAAATCAACGGTAAGGATTCCTGAAAAATACGAACGTCAACTTGACATGGTGGCAAAGTCGGGCATCACGCAGGGTGCCTATCCGGGTTGCCAGATTGTAGCCATGAAAGACGGTGAAGTCATTTACGACAAGTGTTTTGGCACTTTCACCTATGGTGGAGGTCACAGCGTGCAACCTGATGATATTTATGACATTGCATCTTGCACAAAAGTCTTTGCCGCAACCTTGGCCATGATGAAACTCTACGAAGACGGCCTTGTGGATTTGAACAAGACTTTGGGCGATTATTTCCCTTATCTGAAAGGCTCAAACAAGGCCAATCTGAAGCTCATCGAACTGATGACGCATCAGGCAGGATTGAAGGCCTGGGTGCCTTTCTATAAATCTACGATTGACGGGAATGGCCCTATGCCAGAGTTTTACAGTAACAAAATCGATGAAAATCACACAGTTCGCGTGGCTGAAAACCTTTATCTTGTCAACGATTATGAGGAAAAGGTTTTCGATTCGGTTATGAATACAGGTTTGGGCAAAAAGAAATACCTCTACAGCGATATGGGGTTTTATTACATGCCAAAAATCGTGAAACAGGTTACAAATCAGACTATTGAAGAATATTTGGATGAAAAATTCTATGGTCCGATGCACCTGACGCACATCGGCTACAAACCTCTGAAGCGTTTCAGCCGTGAACAGATTGCCCCGACCGAAAACGACACCATTTTCCGCAAGCAGTTGGTTTGGGGCGATGTCCACGACCAAGTGGCGGCCATGTTTGGCGGTGTTTCGGGTCATGCCGGACTGTTTTCCAATGCCCGCGACATGGCAGCCATCATGCAGATGCTCATTAACGATGGTGTTTACGATGGAAAGCAATACTTGAAGTCATCTACCATAAAATATTTCACCACAGCACCTTACACTGCAAATGACAACCGTCGCGGCATAGGCTTCGACAAACTGCCATTGGGCAAGAAAGGCGGTGCAACGGCATCGAAATCAGCTTCTATGGCAAGTTTCGGGCACACTGGTTTTACCGGCACATTCGCCTGGGCTGACCCCGAAAACGACTTGATCATTGTCTTTTTGTCGAACCGCGTTTATCCCGATGCCGAACCGAACAAATTGGTGCAATTTGGCATTCGCACCCAGTTGCACGATATTCTTTATGAAGCGGTGAAATGATTTTTTGGGGCAGTGGGTTCATTACGCCTCGAGGAAGTTAGGCTCCCAGTCACAGACATTCATCTTGAGATTGTTACGAACACCGTTCTACAACAAAACGTGTTTTTGGAACGGATTTTTTAAAACGTAGAGACGCACTGACTTCCGCCTCTACCTGCCAAGAAATTGTGGCAAATCGAGCGAAAGGTGATTCACTGAAAGTAAATCAAAAAACAGCCTTAAAATTTACTCCTCTACCTATTTAAATCAATTTTGATTTGCTAAAGGAAGAGCCATTGGTGCGTTGAAAAAAACACTCGTTGAAGCAACCAATTATTTCGTTGAATTGTTATGCTTTCAAGCGTTTTTTTGTGTTTCTTTGCAAATTCAAAAATAATGATTTATTTATAGGTAATAAAGGGAAAAAATACGGACAACTAAAATGAACAGACTGAAACTATGTATCCTTTCTGCTGCTGCCATTTTCGCAGGCATGACTACCGCACCGGCGCAGCAGTCCGTGCAAATGACATTAGACCAGGCTATTGAAGTGGCGCTTTCGGAAAGCAACACCATCAAGATTGCCGACATGACCATCGAAAAAAGCGGATATGCCCAAAAAGGCAGCTACGCTTCGCTTTACCCGAACATTAGCGCCAGTGGCTCCTACCAGCGCACCTTGAAAAAGCAGGTGATGGTGATGGATATGGGCGGCGAACCTATGGAAATCAAAGTGGGTCGTGACAACAACATCAACGCTGGAGTCAATGCCTCATTGCCTTTGATCAACGCACAGCTTTGGCAAAGTCTGAAACTTTCGGCTTTGGATGTTGAACTGGCCGTTGAACAGGCACGCTCGTCAAAAGTCTCGTTGATTTCACAAGTCAAGCAGGCTTTCTATGGCGTGCTGTTAGCTCAGGAATCGCTGGAATTGATGCAACAGATTTACGACAATGCCGACAAGAACTACGAGCGCACATTGCAACGCTACAACGTGGGCAAAGCCTCCGAACAGGAAATGCTCCGTGCAAAAGTCAACATGATGAATGCCGAGCCAAGCGTTTCGAGTGCCGAAAACATCGTCTCGTTATCGAAATGGCAACTCAAAGCCTTGATGGGTATCAATCTGGATACTGAAATTGAAGTCATCGGAAAACTGGATGAATATGTTCCCGAACTTCTTCTCATTGACACGCCGACTGATTTGAACAAAAACAGCGCCCTGCAGCAGTTTGGCATTCAACTCAAGCAACTCGATGCCACTTTGAAGATGCAGAAGTTCCAGTATATCCCGACATTAGCTGCCAGCATCGGTTACAATTACATGGCCATGGGTGACAGCGAATTGACTTGGCACCCGACTTCAACGGCCTCACTCAGCCTCAACATCCCGATTTTCGACGGTTTCTCAAAGCGCTTCAACATCAAGCAGACCCGAAAGACCATCGACATGCTGAACCTCCAGAAGGAAGACACCGAGCGTAATCTTCGCATTGCCATGAAGACCTACACCGACCAGATGGAGCTTTGCCTGAAGAACTTCGACGCCGCAAAAAACACCGTTGACCTTGCTTCGAAAAGCTATCAAATCACCGAAAAGATGTACGAAGTCGGAAAAGTGACTTTGGTTGAACTCAACGATGCACAATTGGCCTTGACACAATCGCAACTCACTATATATCAAGCCATCCACGACTACATGGTCGCAAAAGCATCCTTGGATGAATTGTTAGGGAATGAGGAATAATAAGTACAATAAACGAAATTAACACCTATATCAATGAAATACACAAAATTAACTTTCATCGCTATCGCCGTTGCCGGCATGTTGACAGCCTGCGGCTCAAAAGATAGCAGCAACGAACAGGCTGCCAGCCCTCAGCAAATCACTCCTGTAGTCAGCGTGGAAACAGTTACCGCGCAAGACATCGACATCACGACCACTTACACTTCGAACATCGAACCGAATGCCACGAACAACATCGTTTCGCAATCGGCTGGCCGTATCAGCAACATTTATGTTGAAGTCGGTGCCAAAGTCAGCAAAGGCCAACTGCTGGCCCAGATGGACGATGTCAATTTGGCCAAAAGCCGTCTGCAATATGTGAACGATTCCATTGAATTGGGTCGTCTCACTGAACTTCACAAGATTGGCGGTATTTCGCAAGCCGATTATGATTTGGCTGTCATGTCGCTCAACATTCAGAAAAAGACATACGCCAATCTGTTGGAAAACACAAAGTTAAGAAGCCCTATCAGCGGTGTTGTCACGACACGCAACTACGACAAGGGTGATATGTATTCCATGGCTCAGCCTATTTTTGTCGTCGAACAGATTGTTCCTGTGAAGATGCTCATTAATGTTTCTGAAAGCCAATTCACCGAAGTTCATGAAGGCATGGAATTCGATGTCGTCACCGACGCCTATCCGAATGAAGTTTTCAAAGGAAAAGTGAACCTTATCTACCCTACTATCAATGCCAACACCCATACTTTCCCGGTTGAAGTCATCGTGGAAAACAAGGATCAGAAACTGCGTCCAGGCATGTTTGCCCGCGTCACGGCTAATTTCGGCACCAACCACCACGTTGTCGTTCCTGATGTTTCCGTTGTCAAGCAAATGGGTTCCGGCGAACATTTCATTTATGTGCTTCAGGCCGACAATACTGTTAAATATCAGTTAGTTGAAATCGGCAAGCGCATGGGCGACAAGTACGAAATCATTTCCGGCATCAACGAAGGCGACAAAGTTGTTACCGAAGGTCAAGTCCGTTTGAAGAATGGCATTGCAGTGGAAGTGAAAAAATAAGCGTGCTTACAGCTACTAGCTGTTAGCCATTAGCTATTAGCTAACAGCTCGCTGTCAAAAAGCGCATTGGTCTAATAGTCAAATTGTCAAAAAGTCCATTAGTCTAAAAAGTCAAAAATCAACATGAGTCTACAAAGAACAGCAGTAAATAATTCCGTGACGACGGCTTTGGTATTCATTGCCATCGCCATTTTCGGTGTCTTTTCATTGATGAACCTCTCCATCAACCAGTTGCCTGACATGGAGACCAACTTCATCATGGTACTGACATCCTATCAGGGAGCCAGCGCGCAGGATATTGAGACCAACATTTCCAAGACTTTGGAAAACACCCTCAATGCCGTGCCCGACCTGAAGCATATTTCATCCACATCAAAGGAAAACACTTCCGTCATTTCCCTTGAATTTGAAAGCGGCATCGACATTGAGACCGCAACCAACAACGTGCGCGATAAGCTGGACATGGTGCGAAACTACCTGCCCGACGGCTGCACCAACCCCGTGATTTTCAAATTCAATGCGGAAGATATGCCTATCATGATTTTGAGTGTCACCGCCGAAGAGAGTCTTCCTGCCCTTGAAAAAATCATTGATGACCGTATCACCACTCCTTTGGCGCGTGTGAGCGGCGTAGGTACAGTGTCGGCAAACGGTGCTCCAAAGCGTGAAATTCAGGTCTACGTCGATCCGAACAAACTTGAGGCCTACAACCTTGCCTTGGAAAGCATTTCATCAACCTTGATGAATGAGAACAGAAACATTCCGGCAGGTTACTTGGACATTGGTTCCAACACTTATAACATCCGTATTCAGAAGGAATTCGGATCTGCCAAGGAAATGGAAGATGTCATCGTAGGCAGCTTCAACAGCGCTCCTATCTATCTGAGAGACATTGCCAGAGTCATTGATGGCCCGGAAGAACGCTCCCAGGAATCATACAGCAACGGCGTTCAAGGTGCTACCATCGTCATCCAGAAACAGACTGATGCCAATGCGGTGAATGTTATCAAAGGCATTAAGAAAAAGATGAAGGAAATCGAGCCAACGCTGCCTTCCGATTTGAAAGTAACGACTATTGTCGATGGCTCCACCGACATCATCAACACAATCAGCAGCTTGAGAGACACCATTTTTATTACCTTCTTTTTGGTTATGCTCGTGGTGTTCGTGTTCTTAGGCCGCTGGCGTGCAACCATCATCATCGTTTTAGCAATCCCGATTTCGCTTTTGGCTTCTTTGATTTACCTTTATGCCACTGGCAACACGCTGAACATCATTTCCATGTCGGCACTTTCACTGGCAATCGGTATGGTGGTCGATGATGCCATTGTGGTTTTGGAGAACATCACGACCCATATTGAAAAAGGTGAGAAACCAAAGGAAGCCGCTGTTCATGCCACTCAGGAAGTGCAGCTTTCGGTTATCGCCTCTACCCTCACCATGTTGGCTGTGTTCCTGCCGCTGACCATGATCAAAGGCACTACAGGTGTGATGTTCAAGCAGTTGGGTTGGATTGTATCCATCATTATGATTGTGTCAACGACGGGTGCTTTGACATTGGTGCCGATGATGTGCGCCAATATGCTTGTCATGAACCCTCACCAAAGCAAACTGCACAAGGCCATTTTCATACCTATTAACAAAGGTCTGGATGCTATCAGTAATGGTTATGCACGCCTGATAAGATGGGCTGTCAATCATCGTAAGCTAGTGTTTTTCAGCATGATTGGATTGTTCCTCGTTTCAGTATTTGTCTTTGGCCCAACCATCAAGACCGAAATGATGCCAAAGGGCGATTCGGACCGTATCTCCATCAACATTGAATTGCCCGTGGGAACAGGACAAGATGTTACAGGAGCCTTTGCCAAGGAGCTGGCAGATGAATTTATGACCATTCCGGAAATAAAAATCTGCAACTACAGCTTTGGTCAGGCCGACTCCGACAATGCTTTTGCCTCCATGCGTAGCAACGGCACGCACATCATTTCCTACAACCTGCGTATCGGATCGAAGACCGAACGCCGCAAGGCCGGGTTGCGTTCCTCAACGGAAGTTGCCGATGATTTGCGCACACGCCTTAATGCAAAGCCTCAAATCAAGAAAGTCAACGTCAACGAAGGCGGCGGCGGTATGGGCAGCATGTCGTCCGTTGTGGTCGAAGTATACGGCTTCGATTTCGGCACCACCGACCGCATCGCAAACGAACTGGCACAAAAACTCCGTGATCGTGGCATCAAGCAAGTCATTGTCAGCCGCGATGCCTACACGCCCGAATATCAAGTCGATTTCGATCGTGAGAAACTGGCTCTTAATGGTTTGAACAGCACGACGGCTGCTTCATACGTCAGCAACAGAATCAACGGCTCAGTCACTTCCTATTATCGTGAAGACGGTGAAGAATACGACATCCGCGTGCGTTACGCACCTGAATTCCGCGAAAGCATCGAAAATATCGAGGACATCAAGATATACAACGGTTACGGACAGGCTGTCCGTGTCGGCGATTTGGGCAAAGTTGTCGAGACCTTGACACCTCCTCAAATCGAGCGTAAAGACCGTGAGCGTTTGGTGAAAGTCACTGCCGTTGTCGGTAAAGGACAGGTTCTGAGTGATGTTGTCGAAATGGCCAGAGAAGCTATTGATGAGACCGAAATTCCGAATGAAATTGTCACCACAATTGCCGGTGACTACGAGACCCAGCAGGAAATGTTCGGTGATTTGTTGATACTTCTCGTGTTGATTATCATCTTGGTTTACATCGTGATGGCTGCACAATTTGAGAATCTGATGAAACCTTTCGTCATTATGTTCTCGGTCCCATTCACCTTTACTGGCGTTCTCATCGGCTTGTGGGCCAATAGCATGGCTTTAGGTGTAATGGCATTCGTCGGCATCCTGATTCTGATGGGTATCGTTGTGAAAAACGGTATTGTGCTTATCGACTACACCACCCTGCTTGAAGAACGTGGCGTTGAAGTTAAGGAAGCCACTGTTCAGGCAGCCCGTTCACGTTTGCGTCCTATCCTGATGACCACCTTGACAACCGTTTTGGGTATGTTGCCAATGGCCATCGGTCGCGGCGAAGGTGCCGAAATCTGGAACTCTTTGGGTGTCACTGTGGCTTGGGGTCTTACCGTTTCCACATTGATTACCTTGGTGTTCATTCCTTCCCTTTACTGCTCGTTGGAAACACGCGCCGTAAGGAACAAGAAACGCAAAGCGGAAAAAGCTCTGACCTCTACTGAAAATTTAAGATAAGCAATTTGTTGACTCTGGATTTGGAGATGCAATCGTGTCTCCAAATCCAAAAGTCAAAAAAGTCAATTAGTCAAATTGTCCATAAGTCCACAAGTCAAAAAATCTAAAAGTCAAAACCACCATGAAAGCAATATTCATAGCATACAATCAAGCCTATTACGATGAAATCGCGGCTATGCTCAACGAAAAAGGCGTAAAAGGTTTCACCGAATGGAACGAAATAAAAGGACACGGAAGCGAAACCGGTGAGCCTCATTATGGCACACATGCCTGGCCTACCCTCAACAGCGCCATTCTAACTTTCGTAGATGACGATAAAGCCAATCCGATTCTCGACATGTTGAAAGAAAGAGACCAAAAGACCCCCGAATTGGGTTTAAGAGCCTTCTCCTGGCCAATTGAACGAATGGTTTGATTACGGTCAGATTATTATTGATGATTATTCATAATGGTCTGATTCTGATAAGCTACCGAAAATGGCTGTCGAAAACTCGACAGTCATTTTTTATTTCATATTTTTAGAAGACAACTTGTGTTTTGTGGATTTGGTTGACACGATGTTGATGCGAAAGCGGTAGGATGAGGCAAAAGAAAAACCCTAACTGATTGATTTTCAATTAGGGTTTGTTGCTTATTTAGTGATCCGGTTGGGATTCGAACCCAAGACCCACAGCTTAGAAGGCTGTTGCTCTATCCAGCTGAGCTACCAGACCATCTCTGTTTGCGGCTGCAAAAATAGACAATTTTTCGATTAGGCCGACGCTTTTCTCGAAAAATTATCAAAAAAACTTATTGCTGTGGTTTTGGGGTGAAAGGCTTGTGTGGCCTTTTGGGCTTTTCGACCGGTTTTGCTGTTGCTTCCGTCTGCGGACGCGATTTCTTCACCTGAAGCACACTGCCTTGAAATTCCGTCTCATCTGTTTCGACAATGGCTTTGTAGGCCTCATTGTCGTTAGGCATTTCAACGAAACCATAACACTTTGAGCGGCCCGTTTCATGATCCATAATTACCCTGCACATACTGACAGTTCCGAATTGTTCGTAAAGAGCCTTTAGATCTTCTGTCGTGGTTTTGAAAGCCAATTTTGCTACAAATATCTTCATGTTTATGAGTTTTAAACGTGCAAATATACTTAAAAATAAACACGTTGCACTTTTTTTTGTGTTTTTTACAAAAAAATATTGATTGGGATTGCTGATTTATAATAAAAATGTGGAAAATTCGTGGAAAACCAGTTTGAGAAACAAAAAAACGGACCGCATTTGCGACCCGTTTTCTTGTGGGGGAAGGTGGACTCGAACCACCGAACTCATCCGAGGACAGATTTACAGTCTGTTGCAATTGCCACTATGCGACTCCCCCAAGATTTTAAAGAACGTCTTCCTTTCGGATTTGACGCTGCAAAAGTACGATTTTTTTCTTTGCATCGACAAAAATTCACGAATAATTTTCGCAATTTTGCAGCACTAAACTTTTTTGATATGAAATACGACTTTGATAAAATAGTGAATCGTGCTGATTCTAACTGCGTTAAATATGATTTGAGGAAGAATGTCTTTGGCAATCCCGATGTGCTGCCGATGTGGGTAGCCGACATGGATTTTGAAACGCCCGATTTTGCCCGCGATGCCGTGAAACAGCGTGCCGAGCATCCTATTTATGGTTATCATTTCAAGGATGATGCTTATTTTCAGTCGGTTATCGGTTGGCTGAAACGCCGTCACCAATGGGAAGTGCAGCAGGAATGGATGTTTTTCACCCCGGGTGTGGTCTGCGGTTTCATGATGACAGTCATGGCTTTGACGAAAGAAGGTGATGAGGTCTTGATTCAGTCGCCGGTCTATCCGCCTTTCCATCATGCGGCAGGCAATCATGGTAGGAAACTGGTTTACAATCCGTTGATTAAAGGTGAAAACGGCTATGTGATGGATTACGAACTGCTCGAAAAACAGACTCAAACCGCAAAACTAATGATTTTGTGCAATCCTCATAATCCTGTTGGCCGTTGCTGGACGCGTGATGAACTGACGCGTTTGGGTGAAATCTGTATGAAAAACGGTGTAACGGTGATTTCTGATGAAATCCATTGCGATTTGGTGTTGCCAGGTTTCAAGCACACGCCTTTTGCCTCTATCAATGAGGAGTTTGCGCAGCACAGCATCACTTTCCATGCGGCAAGCAAGACTTTCAATCTGGCTGGTTTGGCAACATCGACTTGCATTGTCCCAAATCCTGAACTTCACGATTTGGTGAATGGCTACGTTCATTCCATGGAAGCCGATTTGGGCAATATTTTCGGGAAAGTCGCCACACAAGCCGTCATGACAAATGGCGATGAATGGTTAGGTCAACTTTTGGATTACATTCAGGGCAATGTCGATTATGTATCTGATTTTCTAAATAATAATCTGCCAAAGGTGAAATTCGTCAAGCCTCAGGCAACCTACATGATGTGGCTCGATTTCAACGGCTACGGCCTTTCGGAAGAGGAAATGTGGCGCAAAATGACGCAGGAAGCGCAACTCGGTTTCAACCGTGGCAGCGAGTTCGGCAAAGAAGGAACGAATTTCTTCCGCATCAATCTGGCATGTCCGCGTGCAACGGTAGTGGAAGCCATGCGCAGGTTGAAAGTGACATTTGGATAATTATGTTAGCGTTTAAAATAAGTAAGTGGTCAAAATTAACTACATATTAAATTCGCTCATTTCGACAGACTTAATGAGCTACAAATCAGCTTACAGAGCTTGTCGAAGCATCGCATTCCCATAGCCTTGCATTCTGGCACTCAATAAGGAAACTAATTTTGTTCCACTATTTTTTTGTCTTCGACAAGCCGTACCGAAAAACCTGAAGAACATTGAGACAAATGGGAGTTCAACTAAACCACTCTGGACTTCCAGAGTGGTTTAGTTATCTCAATTCCAGCAAGGTAATGTTCTCCACATGTTGCGTGTGCGGGAACATGTCGACGGGTTGAACGGCCATCACCTTGTAGGCTTGGTCAAGCAGCTGAAGGTCACGGGCTTGAGTGGCCGGATTACAACTGACATACACGATTTTTCTGGCACGGATTTTCAGCAACTGTTCCACAACGCTTTCCGCCATGCCGGCACGCGGCGGGTCGGTGACGATGAAATCGGGGCGACCGTTGGCTTCAATGAAATCGTCAGTGAAGACCTTGGCCATATCGCCCGCATAGAAGGTGCAGTTGGTGATGCCGTTGATTTCGGCATTCACCTTGGCGTCCTGAATGGCTTCCTCAACATACTCAATGCCAACGACTTTCTTTACAAAACGTGAGAAATACTGCGCAATGGTTCCCGTGCCAGTGTAAAGGTCGTACATCAGTTCGTCGCCTTGAACGTTAGCCAAATCGAAAGCTGCGTGATATAACCTTTCGGCCTGATAGACATTGGTTTGGAAGAAGGAAACCGGTCCGATACGGAACTTCAAATCATCGAAGCCGGGGCGGGGAGAGGCCATTGTTTCAATCAGGTATGGATCACCTTTCAGACATTCAAACGGCAAATCGTTGATGACATCGTTCATCTTGTTGTTGATAATCAGCAACAAGGAAACGATTTGCGGAAATTCCTTTTCCAAAGCTGGCACCAGTTCATTGCGGATGATGGAATTTTCTTCATTGATGACGATAATCACCATAAACTCACCTTTGGAATTGCAGCGGATGACAATGTTTCGCATCAGTCCTTCGTGTGCCCTGACGTTGTAATAGGAAATCTTACGTTCCATAGTGAATTTCCTGACAAACAGACGGATGTCGTTTGATGGGTCGGCTTGCAGGTGGCATTTTTCAATGTCGACAACGCGGTCGAAAAGCGATGGCAGATGGAAACCTAAGCCTTTGCAGCTTTCCTCGTCGTGCGTGCCAACGGGTGCGCCATCAGTCAGCCATTTACGGTTCGAGAAAGCGTATTCCAGCTTGTTGCGATAGAAAAACTGTTTTTCACAGCCCAAAATCGGTCGTATTTCGGGATATTCAATTTTGCCGATACGGTCGAAATTGTCCTTCACCTGTTTCTGTTTGTAATACAACTGCCACTGATAATCAAGGTGCTGCCATTTGCAGCCTCCGCAAAGGCCGAAATGTTCACAACGCGGCTCAACACGCTTGTCCGACAGTTTTTTATAGTTGATGATTCTACCCTCAAAAAAGTTCTTTTTCTTCTTAAACACCTCAATGTCAACAATATCGCCAGGGATACCAAAAGGAATGAACACTACCCTACCCTCTGGTTTCGCCACCGACATGCCTTCCGAACCGGCATCAACAATAACGACATCTTCGATATATTCTGGAGCTTTTTTCTTTTTCATACAATCAAATTTGAATAGTTTTAAACACTTTTTTTGCGCCACAAAAATAGTGAAATTGCATTGATTGTCAACAAAAGTTATTGGTTTACATTTTTTAATTTGGTTGTAAGATGAAAATAAAAAATCATTACTTTTGCCCACAAAATCCATTATCATGACAGAACATCAACAGCATCAGGCAGCGCAGGATTTCGCCGATTATTGGAAAAACCGTGGCGATGAAAAAAGCGAGACGCAACAGTTTTGGATGTCGCTTCTACACTCGGTGTTTGGGATGGAAGAGCCCCAGAAGTTTATCGAATTCGAGAAGCGCGTGCAGCTTACCCATGTGAGTTTCATTGATGCGTATATCGAATCCACCAAAGTCCTGATTGAACAGAAGAGTTTTGACATTGACTTGCACAAAGGTTACAAGCAAAGTGACGGTTCCATGCTTACGCCTTTCCAACAGGCCAAGCGTTATGCCAACGAACTCCCGTATTCTCTCCGTCCACGCTGGGTGGTGGTGAGCAATTTCCAGTCTTTTCTGGTTTACGACATGGAAAATCCGAATGGCGAACCGTTTGAAATCCTTTTGGAAAACCTTCAGAATGAATACTATCGCCTTTCGTTTTTGACCGAAATGGGCAACATTCATTTGAAAAAGGAAATGGAAGTGAGCATCAAGGCGGGCGATTTGGTGGGAAAGATTTACGATGCCCTGCTCGCCCAATACAAGGACGCCACCAGTGCCGAGACGCTCCGCAGCCTGAACATGCTCTGCGTCAGGCTGGTGTTCTGCCTGTATGCCGAAGATGCGGGCGTGTTCGGGAAACGCAACATGTTTCACGACTACATGGCTGGATTCGATGCCCGTAATTTCCGCCATGCTTTAATTGACTTGTTTCAAGTGCTTGACACCAAGATTGAGGAACGTGACCCGTATCTCGATGAAGAACTGGCCGCATTTCCGTATGTGAATGGCGGTCTGTTTACCGACAGCGACATTGAAATACCGAATTTCAGCGACGATTTGCGCACTTTGATTCTTACCAAGGCATCGGATGATTTCGACTGGAGCGAAATAAGCCCGACCATTTTCGGTGCCGTGTTCGAGTCGACCCTGAACCCCGAAACGCGCCGCTCTGGTGGAATGCACTACACTTCAATCGAAAACATTCACAAGGTGATTGACCCGCTGTTTCTGAACGACTTGCGCAAGGAATTAGACGAAATAAAAGCCGAGAAAACCGGCAAAGCACAGGCGAAACACGCCTCTGAATTTCAGGGAAAACTGTCGCGGCTGAAATTCCTTGACCCGGCTTGCGGCAGCGGCAATTTCCTGACCGAAACCTATCTTTCGCTTCGCCGTTTAGAAAACGAGGCCATAAACATTCAGGCCAAGGGACAAGTCTACATTGGCCTTGCAGAGACCAACCCCATAAAGGTTTCCATCCATCAGTTCTACGGCATCGAAATCAACGATTTTGCGGTTGCAACCGCCACCACGGCCTTATGGATTGCCGAAAGCCAAATGATGAAAGAAACCTCATCAATCGTGAATCTCGATTTGGATATGCTACCGCTGAAAACCTACCACAACATCAAGGAAGCCAACGCTTTGCGCGTGCCGTGGACGGAATGGGAAGTGGCCGATGAACCGCATCAGGTGGTGATTGCCGGCCAGACCTACGTTTATCCGAGACACGAATCGCCCGCATCAATTGTCAACGAGCCAGTGGTGCGTTACGGCAACATTGATTTGTATACCGACGAAATTCACCTCAATCCCAAAGGAAAGGAACCAGAGTTTTATCACGTTGATTTCGACTACATTATGGGCAATCCGCCGTTTGTGGGGGCGAGACTGATGTCAGAAAGTCAGAAACAGGACATGATTGATGTGTTTGGCAAAAAGTGGAAAAACATCGGAAACATGGATTATGTTTCAGGTTGGTACTACAAAGCGGCAAAAATCATGCGGGGCAACAATATCCATACGGCTTTGGTTTCCACAAACAGCATCACGCAAGGCGAACAAGTCGCTAATCTTTGGAAACCGTTGTTTGAAGATTATGGCGTTCAAATAGATTTTGCCTACCGCACTTTCCATTGGGACAGCGAATCAACATTGAAAGCCCACGTTCATTGCGTAATCATCGGATTTTCAACATGCGGAAGCAAAACGAAAGCCATTTTCACCGAATCTGACAATCCTATTCAAGCCAGCAACATAAGTCCTTATCTGATTGATGCTGAAGCTGTTTGGATTGAAAGCAGGAAAAAGTCCGTTTCCGATGTCCCCGAAATGCTGTTCGGCAGTATGCCTAACGATGGCGGCAATTTCATCTTGACACGGCAAGAAAAAGACGAGCTGATTAGAAAAGACACAAACGCTGCTAAATTCATCAGGTTATTCTTAGGTGCATACGAATTCATCAATAAAAAGGAAAGATATTGCCTGTGGCTTGCTGATGCCTCTCCGTCGGAAATCCGCAGAAATCCAGATTTGCTGAAACGTGTCGAAAACGTCCGCAATCTGCGATTGGAAAGCAAAAGGGAAGCCACAAGGAAACTTGCCGACATTCCGACTCTTTTTGGTGAAATCAGGCAACCGAAAAACGGTCATTATTTGCTTGTTCCATGTGTTTCTTCGGAAAGACGCAGGTATGTGCCATTAGGCTT
This sequence comes from Candidatus Limimorpha sp., assembly GCF_056203535.1. Classification (NCBI taxonomy): domain Bacteria; kingdom Pseudomonadati; phylum Bacteroidota; class Bacteroidia; order Bacteroidales; genus Candidatus Limimorpha; species Candidatus Limimorpha sp. Next base: position 21,161 of record NZ_JBADWU010000059.1, read on the forward strand.
CCTTGACTGTGAAACAATAGCAAGCGATGCTGTTCTAATCATTCCCAATGCCACCCTTTACCATTTCGGCATCCTGACCTCATTTGTCCACATGGCATGGATGCGAGTGGTTTGCGGACGACTGAAATCGGATTATCGTTACTCAAAGGACATTGTCTATAACAACTTCCCGTGGCCAACGCCAACCGAGGAGCAAAAGGCTAAAATTGAGCAGACGGCGCAAGCCATATTGGATGCCCGCGCAAAATATCCCGACTGTTCCTTGGCCGATTTGTACGACGAAGCAACTATGCCACCCGAACTGCGCAAAGCCCATAAGGAAAATGACCATGCCGTGATGACTGCCTACGGTTTCAGCACGAAGATGATTGAAAGCGAGTACATTGCCGAACTGATGCGTCTGTACGGGGAAATGACGAAAGAGCAATAAAACCTACTGAATACGAAAGGAAGAATTCGGTTATAATCCGACATCCTCCTTCTCAATCCGTGACAACATTTCGGGTGTAAGGTTTTCCATCTTCGCCAATCTGTTTGCCTGATGCTCAACCGTCTTTTCAAACAGATTCCTGACAAACCTGCCGTTTCCGAAGTTCTTATCCTTGTTGGCCACACTTTGCGCCAGCAAATCCATTAACCTTGCCTTTGCCTCTTCAGTAATCACATAATCAGACTTTTCGCATCTCAGGCAGAAAATCCGAAACATTTCATCTTCGTTGTAATCGGGGAAATGGATGTAACGGTTGAAACGCGATTGAAGCCCTGGATTTGAATCGATAAAGGCTTTCATTTCATCGGAATAGCCCGCCAGAATGACGACAAGCCTATCGCGGTTATCTTCCATGCGTTTCAGAAGCGTTGCTATCGCTTCATGGCCATAGTCGCTTTCAACGCCGTTCACCAACGAATAAGCCTCATCAATGAAAAGCACGCCATCCAATGCCTTGTCGATGATTTTGTCCGTCTTGACCGCCGTCTGACCCACATATTCTGCCACCAGTCCCGAGCGGTCGGTTTCTATCAGATGACCTTTCTTCAGAACGCCCAATTCCTTGTAAATCTGTGCAACAATGCGTGCCACCGTGGTTTTTCCCGTTCCGGGATTGCCGGTAAACACACAATGATAAGAGACTTGCGTCGGCTTCAATCCGTTTTTCTCGCGTTCCTGCTGAATCTTAATGTAATTCCGCAAGGTGTTCACTTCCTGCTTCACCGTCGTCAGGCCTATCAGGGCATCCAATTCCTCGCTGCCCAAATGCCGTTCAGCCTTCTCACTCGAAACCTTGATGCTAAAAAATTCATTCATGGCCTCTGCAAGTTGCTTAGCATAGAAAGCATTGCTAAACACAAGAGTAACATTAAGTTTTGGAATTTCGACAGCACCATATTCATTAATCGGACGCTCATTCCCACGATTATCATACCAAGTTCCTAAACGTTTCGCATCGTGAACAACATCATCCCAAAGATACTCTTTGTACCTTATCTTGACAAAGTTCACTTCCATATCATCAAACGACAGGATTTCATAATCAAGATTTGGGTCTTCATACTTTTCATTTACTTTAACAATGAAATTCGGATAAATATAATATTTGGCATCACTAACGATAAAGCAGGGTACATTACAATATGTTCCAACCCAATTCAATCCTCTAACATTTGTAATCAGAAGAAGCAAATCAAAATCCAGAGTCGGAGCTTCTTCAAAACTACTGCTTTGGTAACCACTGATGCACTCATCAATTATCCATTCTTTATCACAATCATTTTCATCAATCAAAGCACTGAGTTTCCTATAGGCATCGGCATTAACTGCCATTTCATCTCCGATAACCAACTGATTGGCAACCATTTTGTCACGAAATGCCTCAAATTGTTTCTGTGCCGTTTTGTATTTCTCCGAATCAAATTCTTTGGGATCTTTTGGAAATTCCAATGCATTATCGTGCCGATCCTTGAGAATGTCGTAACATTTTATATAGTTTTCAATGAAGACTTTTTTCCTGTCGTCCTTTTCGTTTGCAAGTATTTCCTGCAACCTTTCAAGGCTAATGAATTCCTTTTTTTCAGGCTTCGGCGCTTCAACCGCTTCTGTAGAAGGCAGGTTTTCAATCTCGGGAACATCTTTTACCGCTTCACTTTGCACCGTTTCTTCTGGCTTGTTTTCCTGTTTGTGGAAAATCATATAAGCCACAACTGCTACAACTGCCAATCCTACAACAGCGAAAAAGGCTATTCCAGGGAGATCCACAACCATTAAAACAATTAAAATAACAACAAGAATCAAAGCCACGAAGACTAAACATCCTATTGCAGCTTTTGAACAGCCATCATTTCCATCTAACATTGCCATAACCAGATATTTTAATTTGGCACAAAGATACAAATGTTTTCATTTGCAAGAAAAACTTGCAAGGTTACAACCTAAAAATCCATTCAATTTGTCTAACCTGTAGTTTTCTGAAATCCACGAAAATTTCGTATCTTTGCAAAAATTTTAACCATCATGTTCGACGAGGAAGATTTCAGGGATTACGAAGACGAGATTCAGGATGTCGTGAAACAATACGAGGAAATGCTCGAAAAGGACGAATCCGTCTATTTCGACACGGAGGAATTTGGCATGATCATCGACTATTACACCCAACGCGATGAGATTGAAAAATCGCGCCATGCCGTCGATTTGGCCATGATTCAGCACCCTTTGGACAACAGTCTTAAAATAAAGAATGCCAGACAGTTCCTTTTGGAAAACAATCCCAAGGAAGCCTTCGAGATACTGAAACACACCGAGCACGAAGACGAAAATGATCCCGATTTTTTCCTCACCTTGGGTTCATGCCTCGCCGCCTTGGGAAAATCGCAGAAAGCCATTGACTCCTATCTGGCTGCCCTGCCCTTTTTCGATGAAGACGAGAAATGCGAGCTTTACAACGCCATTGCCTTTGAATATCAGCACCTTCGTAAATTCGATCTCGCCCTGAGTTTTTACAAGAAAGCATTGGCCATTTGTCAGGACAAAATGCAAATAGACCAGCTGTATCAGGAAATCAGATGCTGCTACCTCTGCGACGACAAAAAAGACGAATGTCTCGACTTTTTCCAGCAACTCGTTGACAAAGACCCACATAACAGCAAGGCCTGGACCAATATCGGCGACTGCTACCGCATGATGTTCAAGTATGAAGAGGCCATCGACCCATACGAATTTGCCCTTTCCATCGACCCAGAAGACCTTTGGACCAACATGCACTTGGGCGACATTTATTACGATTTGGGCCGCTACAAAGAAGCCATCGACACCTTGAACGAAGCCCTACGCAACGGCGTTGACTCAGGCATGATCCGCGTCTCGTTAGGCGACTGCTACTATCGTTCGGAAGACCTGCAATCGGCTGAAGAACACTATCGTAAGGCCGTCGAGCGCAACCCCGTCATTGGCGGTGGATGGGCTGGCTTGGGCTATGTTTTCAGCGACCGCGGCGAAAGCCAGAAAGCCATCAAGTATTTTGAAAAAGCCTACGCCCTCGAGCCTTACGAAACCGATTACCTCTACTCCATTGCCGCCGAATACCGCAAAATCGAGGATTTCGGCCACTCGATGGAATATCTGATGAAGATTCAGGAGCAGTCGCCTTCCGACCCCGACTCCTATTATTTCATTGCCGACCTCTACGGAGAACAGGATCGCGTTGATGAAGCCATCGACACTTTGAAACAAGGTCTGCTCAACACCGAAAACGACTCCAACCTGCTTTATCTTCTGGCATACGCCTATTTCGTCAAAGGCAATAAAACCAACGGTTTAAGCACTTTGGACTTGGCTTTGACAAACGATTTCGAGGGCTACCGCGATTTCGTTGACTACGACAAGGATCTTCTCGGCAACGATGTCGACATTATCAATTTGATTGCAGAACACGAGAAAAACAACAGACCTTAATAAACTTAATTCAAATACAAATCAAAAATTATGAGAGATTTTTTCATCAACATTCTAAAGGGGCTTGGGATGGGAGCCGCCAATGTCATTCCCGGTGTTTCCGGCGGAACCATCGCACTGATTACCGGCATATTTGAAAGGCTCATCAACAGCATCAAATCGTTTAACCTGACGGCTTTGAAACTGTTCTTCACCGGAAAGTTCAAGGAATTTGCAAAAGCAACTGATTTCAGATTCCTTTGCAGTGTTTTCATCGGCATCGTCATAGCCATCCTTTCCGTTGCCAAACTCTTTGAATACCTGTTTGAGAACTATCCGGTTTTCATCTGGGCATTCTTTTTTGGACTTATCATTGCCTCGATTTTTTATGTCGGGAAAACCGTCAAGAAATGGAATGTATGGACAATTCTGTTTTTCATTCTTGGCACAGGCATTGCCTTGACAATTGCCTTTGGCACTCCCGCACAGGAAAACCACAATTTCTTCTACCTTATCCTTTGCGGAACCGTAGGCGCATGCAGCATGATTTTGCCTGGTCTCTCAGGCTCATACGTCCTTTTGCTCATGGGCAATTACGAATACATAATGATTGATGCGGTCAATAAACTCACATCTTCCCCGATGGAATCCATCAAGATACTGTTGCCCGTGGTGATTGGAGCCATCGTAGGATTACTTGCTTTCGCACATCTTTTGTCGTGGATTTTCGGTAAATTCCACGACCAGACAGTCGCCCTTCTGACGGGATTCATTTTAGGAAGCATGCCTATCATTTGGCCTTGGAAAGAATCAATCACTAACACACTGAAAGACGGCACTGAAAAAGTCATCGGCTACCAATGGAATTGGCCGAGCATGAATATGGAATTTCTTTGTGCGCTCATCATTATTCTGCTTGGCATCGGCATCATTGTCCTGACAGAATCATTGGCAAAGGATAAGGAATAAATCCCATTGGGCAGTTCTTGTCGCGAGAAATCCGTTTAAATAACATCGCTCAAAACCGCCCTAAAAAACAACAATTTACACCTTATTAAATAAATTGTTGTTTTCGTGACACACATAGTGTTTTAATTCTTATCTTTGCAGCACTATTGACTTTAAAAATCAAAGTTAACAACTTATAATTCAATCATTAAAATTAAACAAAATGCAAGTTCACAATTTTAACGCAGGACCATGTCCTCTTCCAAAGGAAGTCGTTGAATCAACAATCAACGCTATCCGTAATTTCGACAACACAGGCGTCGGTTTGATGGAAATCTCTCACCGTACTCCAGGTTGGGAACGCACAATGGCTGAAACACGTCAGCTCTGGCGCGACCTTCTCAACATTCCTGCTGAATACGAAGTTCTGTTCCTCGGCGGTGGTGCCAGCACCCAGTTTTTCACAGTTCCAGCTAACTTCCTGAACAAGAAGGCTGCTTACCTGCAGACCGGCGTTTGGGCTAAGAAAGCTGCCAAGGAAGCTAAGCTTTTCGGTGAAGTGAAAATCGTTGCTTCATCAGAAGACAAGAACTACACCTACATCCCACAGGGTTACGAAATCCCTACCGATGCTGACTACTTCCACATCACAACCAACAATACCATCTACGGTACTGAAATCAAGTACGATATGGACAACGTGCCGGTAAAGTTCATCGCTGATATGTCATCAGACATCATGAGCCGCCCAGTCGACGTCACCAAGTACGCTATGATTTACGGTGGTGCTCAGAAGAACGTTGGCCCTGCTGGCGTTACCTTCGTCATCGTCCGCAAGGACCTCCTCGGCCAAATCACCGACCGTCAGTACATGAACCCACTGCCAACAATGGTTGACTATCGCACACACGCTGCTGAAGAAGCCAAGAACATATCCATGTTCAACACTCCTCCTGTACTTCCTATCTTCGTCATGCACGAAACACTGCAATGGGTGAAGAATCTCGGTGGCGTCGAAGCCATGAACAAGCTCAACACCAAGAAGTCAGCCATGCTGTATGAAGAAATCGACCGCAACAGCATGTTCGTCGGCACAGCCGAAAAGGACAGCCGTTCAATCATGAACCACTGCTTCGTCATGGCCGAAGGTCGTGAAAGCCTCCAGGATGCATTCGCAGCCTTCGCTAAGGAACGCGGCATGATCGGCATCAAGGGTCACCGTTCAGTCGGTGGTTTCCGCGCTTCATTGTACAACGCTGTCACAATCGAAGACGTCGAAGCTCTCATCCAGTGCATGCAAGACTTTGAAAAAGCAAACAAGTAATTAAATGTTGATTTGTTGTTTGTTGATTTGTTGATTTGTTGGTTATGGAGTATAAATTTGCATTCGAGAGACTTGAAGTTTGGCAGTTGGCAAGACAATTCTTCAGATTCGCCTACGAAACGATTGACACATTTCCACAATGTGAGAAATTTAATCTTGTTGATCAAATTAGACGCGCTTCTACATCAATTGCCCTCAATCTTGCCGAAATGACTTCTAGGTCTTCTTTGAAAGAGCAAGCTCATTATTCCGAAATTGCATACGGTTCAGCTGTAGAAGTTTATTGTGCATTCTTATTATCATACGATTTAGGATACATCGACGAACGGAAAATGGATGAAATCCAAGGCAAAATAGAAGAAATCGCCAACAAAGTCAACGCATTGAAAAACAGTCAAATCAAACGCGCTGAACAAATCAACAAACAACAATCTACAAAGCCTTAAACAACAAACATTCAACCCAACAACAATTAAACAAATAAACAACTAAACAATTAAACAATGAAAGTCCTCGTTGCTACAGAAAAGCCTTTCGCAAAAGTCGCTGTTGACGGCATTCGCGAAGTCGTTGAAAAGAACGGCTATGAATTGGCTCTCTTAGAAAAATATACCAATGTCAATGACCTTTACGCAGCTGTTGCTGACGCTGACGCTATGATCGTCCGTTCAGACAAGGTTACGAAGGAAGTCCTCGACCACGCCAAGAACCTCAAGATCGTCGTTCGCGCTGGTGCCGGTTACGACAACCTCGACCTCGAAGCTTGCACAGCTAAAGGTGTTGTCGCTATGAACACTCCAGGCCAGAACTCAAATGCAGTCGCTGAACTCGTTATGGGTATGCTCGTTTACTGCGTCCGTAACTTCTACAACGGCAAGTCAGGTTCTGAACTGATGGGCAAGAAACTCGGTCTGTTGGCTTACGGTAACGTTGGCCGCAACGTCGCTCGCATCGCTAAAGGCTTCGGCATGGAAGTCTACGCTTTCGACCAATTCCTGACCAAGGAACAAATCGAAGCCGACGGCATCGCTAAAGGTGCTGCTAGCCGCGACGCTCTCTTCGAGACCTGCGACATCGTTTCACTGCACATCCCTGCAACAGCTGAAACCAAGCTCAGCATCAACTACGACGTTGTCAACAAGATGCACAAAGGTGGCATCCTGGTCAACACCGCCCGCAAGGAAGTCATCGACGAAGCTGGTCTGCTGAAACTGATGGCTGAACGTACCGACCTCAAGTACATCTGCGACGTCATGCCAGATGCTGATGCCGAATTCAAGGCATTCGAAGGCCGTTACTTCGCAACACCTAAGAAGATGGGTGCTCAGACTGAAGAAGCCAACATCAACGCTGGTCTGGCTGCCGCCAACCAAATCGCTGATTTCTTCAAGACTGGTAACAAGAGATTCCAAGTGAACAAATAATTTCATCATAGAACCTGAAAATCACCATTTTGGCCTTTTGCCGGATGGTGATTTTCTTTAATCTTTTTGTAATGATTCCTGAAAACAACAAAACCATGCCTTTCTTCAAGTTTGAAAACCTGCGCCTTTACTACAAGGCTCTAGATTTTTCAGACTCGATATTAGCATTGGCTTCGAACCATTCCGACAGCTCCGATGCCCATTTCTTCAACAGGTTCAGCGACGAAGCCTTAAACGTCGTCATGACCATTGCCGATGGCGGCGCCGAAGGTAAAAATGAATTCATCAGTCAACTTCAAAACACCAAAAGCTCCATCCGCAAGTGTGTCGTGTTCAACACCTTGGCCGGAAAACGGTTGCTCATCGACCCCGAACAGGAAAACGACATCCGCAACGAACTCATGGAACTCACCAAAATGGTTGGCGCACTGATCACTTCATTGAAGCGTCAAGAACCCATGCAAGAAGAAAACTTTGAATTTTGATTTTTTGGTTTTCAGTTTTCAGTCGTCAGTTATCAGTTATCGGTTAACTGTAAACTGTAAACCGGAAACTGAGAACAGAGAACCACTAAATCTTTAAATTTTAAATCTTGAATCTTTAAATCATTAAATCTAAACTCATAAAATGTCAGTAATCAAACCTTTCAAAGGATGGCGTCCAACTGAAGACATCGTCCTTCAACTCGCTTCAAGACCTTACGATGTTTTGAACACCGAAGAAGCCCGCAAGGAATGTGAAGGCAATCCATACAGCCTTCTCCACGTGACCAAAGCCGAAATCGACCTCCCAGAAGGCCACAAGGACAGCGACCTCGAAACCTACATCAAGGTTGTCGAAAACTTCAACTCTTTCAAAGACTACGGCTGGCTCGTTCAAGATGAAGAGGAAAAGCTCTACATCTACGCTCAGAGCATGAACCCAACCGATACTAACGCTCACTGGCAATATGGTATCGTGGCTTGCGCTTTCAGCGAAGACTACGTCAACAAAGTCATCAAGAAGCACGAACTGACCCGTAAGGACAAGGAAGAAGACCGCATGAAGCACGTCCGCCTCACCAACGCTAACGTTGAACCTGTGTTCTTCGCTTATCCAGCTGTCAACGAAATCGACGAAATCGTCAACAAGATCATCGCTGGCAAACCGGTTTACGACTTCATCGCTAAGGAAGATGGCTTCGGCCACCGTTTCTGGGTCATCGACGACAAGGCTATCATTGCCCGCCTCGTTGAACTCTTCGCCACTAAGGTTCCTGCAATGTACATCGCTGACGGTCACCACCGTAGCGCTGCTGCTGCCCTCGTCGGCCAGGAAAAGAAGGAACACAACCCACATCACACCGGCAAGGAAGAATACAACTTCTTCATGACCGTTATCTTCCCAGATAACCAACTGAAGGTCATCGACTACAACCGCGTTGTGAAAGACCTCAACGGCCTCAACAAGGATCAGTTCATCGCTGCTCTGGGCAAGACCTACGTCGTTGAAGACATGGGCACAGAAATCTACAAGCCTGCTAAGCTGCACGAACACAGCATGTACCTTGATGGTCACTGGTACAAGATGACTGCCAAGGCTGGCACTTACGACGACAACGACCCAATCGGCGTCCTCGACGTTAAGATTCTGAGCGACAATGTTCTCGACAACATCCTCGGCATTAAGGACCTCCGCACCGACAAGCGCATCGACTTCGTTGGTGGTATCCGTGGTCTCGGCGAACTGAAGCGCCGTGTCGACAGCGGTGAAATGGCTGTTGCTTTCGCCATGTATCCTGTTTCAATGAAGCAGATTATTGACATCGCCGATAGCGGCAACATCATGCCTCCAAAGACCACCTGGTTTGAACCAAAACTCCGTTCAGGTCTCGTAATCCACACTTTGGATTAATATTAATACGGTATAATTGGCTCGAAACACGGGTAAGACAGTCTTTCCCGTGTTTCTTTTTTTATTTATTTGATGCAAAAGTATTGCCGACAATAAAAAAGTAATTACTTTTGCAAATCAAGGTCAAACGCAAAAGACAAATCAACATGTCAAGGGAAGAACACTATATCGTAGGCTATTTGGTGGCGCTTATCAGTGAGTTTGCGTCCAAATACAACATTATGCCTCGTCAAGCGTATGCATATCTCAAGCGTTTCAAAGGTCTTGACCATTTCTACAAACACTATGGAGTGCTTCATACACAGTCTTTTGACGATTCCGTTGAGGTTATGTATGAGGTCTGTAAAGCCAACGGAGGAAAATTAGTATGATAAAACTCTATCACGGCTCAAATGTCAAGATTCAAGTTCCTGACTTAATACATTCCAAACCTTTCAAAGATTTCGGAAAAGAATTTTACCTTTCAGATAATGAACAGCAAGCTTGGGATCTTGCCAAGCAAAAAATTGAACAATTGCACACAGGTCAGCCTGAGGTCAGCGTATTTCTATTTGATGAGACAATAATGAATGGCAAGGAACTAAAGGTCAAAGTGTTTGATGATTATAGTGAAGAATGGGCGCAATTTGTCCTTGACAATCGAAACGAAAAGTTTCTACAACCACAGCACGATTACGACATCGTTTACGGACCTATTGCTGATGATGGCGTAAACTTCCAATTGCGCCGTTATCGCGGAGGTGTAATTTCCATGCAAAGATTAATAGAAGAATTGAAATATGCAAAAGGAATCACTTTTCAATATTTCTTTGGAACGGAACGCGCTTTACAAAAACTTACTGCTCTATGACAAGACTCAACGCACAACAGATACAAATGCTCAAAGATGAGCTTACCGTAGAACTAACCGACTGGTTGATGGAAAAATACGGATACACGCCATCCGAAGCCATCGATGTCCTTTATACTTCCGAAACATTCGAATGTCTTCAAAACACAGCAACAGGCTTCTATTATCAAAGCGTTGGTTACGTAGCTTCATTTCTTGAAAACGAGATTTCAAAAGCCGTTTTCTGCTAATTCAAACCAATGGTTATCAGCCCGAAACTCATAAAGCACTACACCGATTACCTTCGCCTTGAGCAATCCTTGTCGGAAAACAGCATTGCGGCCTACGACCACGATGTCAGTCTTTTCCTGCAATATCTGCAAGCACAGGGTCTTTCCACCGAGTTGGCTGACATCGAAATGCAAACCATCGAAAACTTTTTCGCCTACCTTTACGATTTAAACATAGGTGCCAAATCGCAGGCGAGAATCCTTTCCGGACTGAAATCATTCTACCGCTACCTGCAAAACGAAGAAATCGTTGAAATCAACCCGACCGCACTCATCAATTCGCCTACATTGGGACGGCATCTACCCGAAGTGCTGACCTACAACGAAATCCAGAAAATGATTGACAGCATCGACCTCAGCCAGCCCAACGGCCACCGCAACAAAGCCATGATTGAAGTGATGTATGGTTGCGGCTTGCGCGTTTCGGAACTCATCGACTTACAAATCAGCAATATATACAAAAACGATGGCTTTATCCGTGTCATCGGAAAAGGCGACAAGGAAAGACTCATCCCTATCGGCGACGGCAGTCTGAAAATCCTTTACAATTACATCGAAGGCGAAAGATTGCACATCAACGTGAAACCTAAATTCACCGATACCGTTTTCCTCAACCGGCGCGGCAGCGGACTCACCCGCCAAATGGTCTTCCTGATTGTGAAGGAGTTAGCCGAAACCAACAACATTGAAAAAAGCATCAGTCCCCACACTTTCCGCCATTCCTTTGCCACACATTTGCTTGAAGGCGGCGCCAATCTTTTGGCAGTGCAGCAGATGTTGGGTCATGCCAGCGTGAGCACGACCGAAATCTACACACACATCTCCGACGAATTGCTCCGCGAAACCCTTTCCTGCTATCATCCGCGTTTCAAGCAATAGGTTTTGAGACAGTTTTGAAAGCTTTGTGACAAAAATGATTATCTTTGCAAAAATTTTCCATCATGGATGCAACACAATTCGACTTTCTGAAAAATCTGCGCAACGACCGCTTTTTCCTTTTGGCCGGTCCCTGCGTCATTGAAGACGAGACCTCTCCCCTGCACATTGGCGAAACACTGAGAGAAATCACCGCAAAGTTAGACATTCCATTTGTCTTCAAAGGCTCCTACCGCAAGGCAAACCGCTCGCGTTTGGATTCCTTCACCGGCATTGGCGATGAAAAAGCCCTGAAGGTCTTGGCCAAGGTGAAAGCCGAATTCGGTGTTCCCGTCGTCACCGACATTCATGCAGCAGAAGAATCGGAAATGGCCGCCGAATACGTTGACATTCTGCAAATTCCAGCTTTCCTTTGCCGTCAGACCGATTTGTTGGTGGCCGCTGCAAAAACAGGCAAGATCATTAACATCAAGAAAGGACAATTCCTTTCGGGCGAAGCCATGGGCTTTGCCGTCGACAAAGTGAGGCAATCGGGCAACGGAAAAGTCATGCTGACCGAAAGAGGTTCCACGTTCGGCTATCAGGATTTGGTGGTCGACTACCGCAACATAGCCGCCATGCAGCAATTCGGCACGCCCGTCATCCTCGATGTGACCCACTCGCTGCAACAGCCCAACCAGACCAGCGGCGTGACAGGTGGCAAACCCGAACTCATCGGTCTCATCGCCAAGGCTGGCATAGCCGCCGGCACCGATGGCATCTTCATGGAAACGCACCCTGAGCCTTCAAAAGCCAAGTCGGATGGCGCCAATATGCTTCGCTTAGATTTGGTGGAAACGCTTTTGAGGCAGTTGGTTAGGATTAAGGAAGCAATTTGATTCCATTATAGGTTTTTGCCACAGAAAACCAGCTGCACTACGGAATGAAATAATCATATAGGTTAGACTCCATCAATTCGCTTTCAACAGCCGAATAAAAATCCTCATCGGGAAATACTTCCCTGTATTTTTTCAATTCTTGCGAAGCCGCTTCTTTTCCATCCTTATAGGCTGTGAATAAAACGAATGAAACTACCAAATCTACAGATAACCGCTTTTGACTGAAGCATTTTTCAAACTCATCGGATGCATTTTGCATCATTTCACATTTGGAAACCGTATCACCGGTTTTTCCATACAATACAGCCAACTCGAAACAGGTTTCGGCTTTTGCCAAATGTGCCTTTTTGTGAATCATATTCAATCTTTCCCGATACAATTCAATCATTTCTCCGTATTCTTCCTGCAATCCTAAAACCTTTATTAAGTTGTAAAAAGCCACAGAATTACCATCGTTGCTCTTTAATGCTTTTTCCAAAAAGAAGCGGGCCGAATCGAGACATCTATCATCATTGTCATCATAATATGCTTGCAAAAACTCAAAACCTTTATTGTTTAAACACACATCATCCCTATGCGTTTCCGTCTTGCCCTGCCTGTTACATGCCGACAAAACGAAAAGCAAAAGAAAACAAGCCAACAATTTCATTTCAACATTCATATTTATATTCCTCATTGGCAATTTGTTTAATCTTTCACAAATTAGAGGCAGAAAACGCCCTTCATCCGAAAGGCGTTTTCTTTAGTCTTCAATAAATCAAGATTTACTTCATTCTCAGATTGGAAATCTGTCCCGTTTCGGTGTTGAACATCAAGCGTGTGTTGGCGACCGGAGCCATGAGGATGACGCCCAACTGGTTCACCGTAACGCGGTCTTCCAGAATCACATCGCGCGAAAGCATGACTTTCACATTAGCCATGTCAGGCACACGATACATCACCTTGCCTTCGTACGACATGGATTCGATGGCCGACTGGCTTGGCGCGTTGATATTAGCTATGCTATTCAAAGGCAAAGTCTGAACGCTGATCGGGCTTCCCGAACCCGTCGTGCCAACCGAAAGGCCTTCGTCTTCCGAGAACTTAGCCACCGTCATGGTCGTGATTTCCTTGTTCGGAATGACATAAACGCTTTGAACGTATGTCTTTACCGTGCGATTGCCTAAGAAATAGCTCTTGTATTCCTCTTCCATCGCATCGATTTCATCCAACATCTTCTGCAAAGTCTCGGCATTGTAGGAGACCTCGACAAATCCAGTAATCAAATCATATTTGGCCTTTTCCAAAGCCTCAATCTTCGCTGCAATTTCCTTGGCCACTTGGTCATCCGTCTTGCCAGCAGTGGAAATGAAAATACCCTTGTCTGATTTTACACTTTCAACCTTCTGTTCAGGTTGCGAAACGACGTTTTCAGGATGCTCATAACCATCATTTATGGCATTTCCAGCAGCAATACTGCGAATAATACCCTGTTCATTAACATCCAAATCGACGTTATAAGCACCTCGGCCTGTACCAATAGCCACATAGAAAGTTGCATTCGGGTCAGGAGTAGCAACTGGCACCATCTTCACATCCAATATCTTATATTCCGAACCTGATTCCTCAGCATATTCGGACGATCCTAAATAACGCATGGCATAATCGGCGTAGGCACCTTCTTCAATCCTGGTTTCTTCAATCGTGAAATCGAGGCGCAAAACCGTCTGTGGCAAAGCGTAATACAAGCCACTCTGCTGACCTGGGGTTGCATTTTTCGAGAATGTCGTTGTCACTTGGGCATTAACAGCCGTTCCAAAAGCCAAGGTGAAAGCCAAAGTAGCAAACGCCTTATTAATCAATGTATTTCTCATATCGTTTGAATTTATGGGTCAAAAATACAAATTTTAATTACAACAGCACAATGTTTTTTTCAGGAAGAAGACACATTATACCTTTATCATATCAACGCCAAGTATTGTTGATATTTTAGCAAGCGTCCGTAACGTGAAATTATGTGTTCCACCAAGCCACCGCGACACTTCCGCCTCCGTTTTTCCAACTTTCCTTGCCAAATCTCGCTGAGTCATTCCTCTTTCTTCCAATAATATACTTAGTTTCTCGGCAATTGAATCCGAAAAACGCAACTGTGTTTTCAGTTCCTCAGGTGTCTCGTCAACTATTTGGCGAAACAGTTTCTGTCCTTCCGAATCTTGTCTCATAGGTCATATTCTTTTTCGTCAACATTCAATGCGCAATCATTTTTCTTGCCGAATGCCCACAAAGCCAAGAAAGTCAGCAGTCCGTTCACAATCAGGATTTCGAAGCCAAATTTATAGCCGTTGAAAAGTTGTGGGGAATAAAGTTTCAGCAGATAACTGATAATTGGCGCAGCAATGGCGATGTAAGGTACGGCCTTATCGTTGGTTTTCCATTTTTTCATAAACAGGCCGAAAGTATACAAGCCTAACAGCGGACCGTAGGTAAAGCCCGCAATATCAAAGAGTTTGTCAATCAAAGACTCATTATGGAAAGGCCTGAACAGGATGATGACCACGAAATAAAGCAAGGCAAAACCCACATGAATGAGTTTTCTGTACTTCGTAATTTGCTTGTCAGTAAGTTTATCATTCTTGTCGAAATGCAGGAAATCGTAGCAAAATGTCGTCGTCAAGGCGGTTAAAGTGCCATCGGCGCTGGAATAACCGGCTGCGACCAGACCCAAGACAAAGACCACACTCGTGAAAGCACTCAACGAGAAAGCCACCGATGGGAAAATCTTATCGTTGATCACCACACCCGCCTCGTTGACAGGAAGTTGGAATCCCATTGCCTGTGCGTAATAAATCAAACCGGCACCCAGACTGAGGAAAAGCACATTGACAACAACATACAGTAGACTTGAAGTCAAGACATTCTTTTGGGCATCATGCAAATTCTTGCAAGTCAAGTTTTTCTGCATCATATCCTGGTCGAGGCCCGTCATCGTGATGGTGATGAACGCACCGCTCAGAATCTGTTTCAGATAGAATTTGTTGTGCGTCCAATCGGTTTCAAAGATCTTTGTATAACCTTGTTCGCTGGCTTTGTGCATGAGTTCGCCATACGAAATGCCTAAGTTTTTCAAGATGTAGACCACAGTCAAAATGGCGGCCAAAAGCAGAAATGTCGTCTGCAAAGTATCGGTCCAGACAACGGTCTTGATGCCGCTTCGGAAAGTATAAAGCAAAATAATGCCGATGAAAACCACCGCTGGCACCCAAAACGGTATGCCCCACATCTTGAAGACAAACTCATACAACACGAAGACAACCAAATACATACGCAATGCCGAACCTAACAGTCGCGACAAGATGAAAAACGCCGCGCCCGTCTTTTCCGACTTCTGTCCGAAACGCATTTCCAAATAGGAATAAATGGAAGTGAGGTTCAGCTTATAGTAAAGCGGCAGAAGCAGAAATGCAATCACCGCATAACCAATTACATAGCCGAAGACCAAGGGCAAATAGGTAAACTGTCCCGTGTAGACGCCACCCGGCACCGACATGAAAGTCACGCCGGAAAGCGAGGCACCAATCATGCCGTATGCCACGACAAACCAAGGCGATTTGCGGTTGCCGGTGAAAAACGACTGGTTGTCGGACTTGCGCGAGGTCAGATGCGAGACCAGAAACAGCAAAGCCGTATAGACGACAAAAACAATGAGAATTATCGTTGCATTCATTGATTCAACAGTTTTGAAAATTCAAATAAACTTGGGAAACTATCATCGGCGCTCGGATTTTCCTCACCGATGAAAACCGTGTACATTCCGGCATTGTGGCCGAAATCAATGTCCGACTGACCATCGCCAATCATCAGTGATTTTGAAAAATCGATGTCGGGGAAAATTTCTTGAGCCGTGTAAGCCATGTCGGGTTTGGGCTTGCGGTAATTATCAGGGTCGGAAGCCAACTGTGTACAGCATAAAAGGACGTCAATCCGACCCTCACGGGATTCAATCTCTTGCATCATGGCATCGTGAACGGCATCCAGATCATCTTCCGTCATCAGTCCCTTCCCTACTCCTTGCTGATTGGTAACCAGCACGATATATTTGAAGCGTTGCGAAAAGACCTTCATGGCATCCAACACGCCAGGCAGAAATTCAAACTCATTCCAACGGGTGACATAGCCATCCATAATGCGCTTATTGATGACTCCATCGCGGTCAAGGAAAAGCGTCCAATCCTTATTTATGATATGATCCCAATCCTTCATCACGGGAACAACGTGTTTTCAATTTGTTCGCAAATGATGTGTCCAATCATGATGTGCGCCTCTTGAATGCGCGGCGTATCATGGCTCGGCACATTGAGCAGCACCTTGCAAAGGTGCTCCATTCGGCCACCGGTTTCGCCTGTCATTCCTATGACTGGCATTTCAAGCAGTTTGGCTTCGCCAATGGCATTCAGTATGTTAACGGAATTTCCCGAAGTGCTGATGGCAACCAAAACATCACCTTTCCGGCCACTGCCACGAACCAAACGGGCGTATACCTGGTCGTAACCGTAATCGTTGGCCACAGCCGTGATATAACTCGAATTGACATGCAAAGCCTCAGCCGGAAGCGGACGGCGTTCCTTATAGAAACGTCCCGTCAGTTCGGCCGCAAGATGCTGAGCGTCAGCGGCACTGCCTCCATTGCCGCAAAACCAAATCTTGCCGCCGTTGCGCAAGGCTTCCACACAGATTTCGGCGGCTTTCGCAATATTTTCAACAAATGCATCGTCGTTCAGGATTCTTTTCTTGACCTCAATCGATGCCTCTATTTTCTCTTTGATGTTCATACTGTACATATTTTTGCAAAAATAGGAAAAATCACTTAGAAGCAGTTTTGAATTTTAGGAAAATGATTGGGTGGATTCGGCTGCGCCGAAGAAATCTTTTCAAAATCCTGGTTTAAAATCATTCAAAAATCCATGTTTGCTTGCAAATTATCATCCTATCAGACTTGTAAGCAATGATTTTTGACAGATTTTTCAATTCGATTTTTGAAAGATTTCTTGCCGTCAGGCAATCACAACAAAACTATTGCAGGATTCGGCTGCGCCGAAGAAATCTTTTCAAAATCCTGGTTTAAAATCATTCAAAAATCCATGTTTGCTTGCAAATTATCATCCTATCGGACTTGTAAGCAATGATTTTTGACAGATTTTTCAATTCGATTTTTGAAAGATTTCTTGCCGTCAGGCAATCACAACGAAACAATTTCTTACCTTTGCGCACTTTTTTAAAAGCAATCACAATGAAAGCATTTTACACAGTCGGATTACTCATCATTTCGAACATTTTCATGACCTTTGCCTGGTACGGGCAACTGAAACTGGCGCAAATTGTCCCTTCATTCAAGGACTGGCCGCTGATTCTCGTCATTCTGGTCTCGTGGGGCATCGCCCTTTTCGAGTATTCCTTCATGGTTCCTGCCAACCGCATCGGCTCCGCCATCAATGGTGGTCCTTTCAACCTTATTCAGCTGAAAGTCATTCAGGAAGCCGTCTCGCTGACGGTCTTCACCATCATTGTCGTCACGGTGTTCAAGACGGAGACATTCCGCTGGAACCATCTCATTTCCTTTATCTTCATCATTTTGGCGGTATTTTTCGCCTTTAAAAAATAATTTTCCAAAAACGGCATCTATTAGCAAGATTTTGCAGATATTTGCCGCCGATTTAAACAACAGGACAAACTAACAAACAACAATATCATGAAATTTTACGACACTGATTCCATTTTCACCTTCGGCAAATACGAAGGCATGACTATCGCGGAAGTTTACGAAATCGACCCGAAATACATCAAATACTGCGAAGAAAACATCGATGAGTTTTACGTTTCGCCCCGCGTGATGCGTGAACTGAAATCGATGAACCGCGCCATCAACGACTCGGCTTTGCTCGATGTCAATTTCGACAAAATGAGCGACGACGAAATCGATGAATTCATCGGCGGCCTTGACGAGGAAGACGAATTCACGCAAGGCAAACTCGACGAAGACTACGACTGGGAAAACAGCGACCTCGCCGATGATTCGCCTTTCGATGAATTTGAAGACGAATACGACGAAGAAGACTTCGCCGACGAATTCGGCGACAGCTTCGACGAAGGTTTTGATGGCGGCATCGATGACATGTATTGATTTATCTTTCAATACGATAAACGACAAAAAAATCCACCGATTTGGTGGATTTTTTAGGGAATAATACACTTTTTGACCTAACGTGATAGATGTAAACCGAAAAATCGATGGCTTCACGGAAGTCGGAAGACCATCCATTTAACGTTTTAACATTTAACATTTCGGGCACTCTGAAAGTCAAAAATGATTTCCCTAG
>NZ_JBADWU010000060.1:0-8059 GCF_056203535.1 Candidatus Limimorpha sp.
TGGTAAGTTGCTTGCGCTCCGTTGCAGACAGACTTACCTCGTACTTCTGGATAGGCATAATCGTATCGTGTTGTATGTGACGCGGCAAAGATACGATTATTCTTTGTTTTATGCAATATTTAGATATTACAAAGTACTAGGTTGCCACTCATACTTGAATAAGTTGCGCTCACATTCTCTCAAAAAGCAATTGTTGGAGTTGCTCATTATAATACTTGGATTATTTACGATTTCATCTTTGTATTCGTTCAAGTCGTTTATCAAGGCATCAATCAGAGCGACCTTTTCTTCATTGCTATATGAACACACGAAATGTGGATTGTTTATTCCATTAAACTCCCAATCAACCAATTGTTTAATGCTAAATGTGATTTCATTTTCATCTTCCCAATCATTAAGATTAAATGTAAAAGCCTTGTTTTTGAAATTCATCATACTACTAATAATTATAAGTTATACTATATGGAAATCATTCAATGTTATATTTTAAATTTCTATTGCAAAATTAAACAATTTTCTCAAATTTTTGTAGATTTTGCAGAAATTATTGCAATTTCAACAAAAACAGAAGATTAGAAACAAATTGCCATTTGAATTTTGTAGAAATCCCACCAACTTTTTCAGCAGCCAGCTAATGGCTAAAAGCTAACAGCTAATAGCCCTGCCAGCTGCTGAAAAAGAATCAGTCTTTCATCATTTCGCTGCTACACCACAGAGGTGGAACAAGACGCGGGCGCCGACATTGCCGTCCCAGTCGCCATCGCCGGGCGAGACTTCGCAAAGGTCGAAACCGATGATTTCCTTGCCGGCTTCACGGATGCGGTTGAGCAGATACATCAGTTCTTCATATTCCAAACCGCCAGGAACCGGAGTGCCGGTGTTCGGGCAGAGTTTCGGGTCGAGGGCATCAATGTCGATTGAAATGTAGGTCTTTTGCGGTAAGGCGGCCACCATTTCGTCAACGATGGTCTTCCAAGTTGCGCCTTCGTACATGCGGCGGCGGTTGTCGCGGTCGAAGAAGACCTTCACGCGCTCCGGTTGACTCTCGGCCAAGGCCTTTTCCTGGTGGCAGTAATCGCGGATGCCGACTTGCACTAATTTCTTCACATTGTTGAATTTCAACGTATTGTAGAAAATCGAAGCGTGCGAATACTTGAAGCCTTCGAAAGCCTCACGCAAGTCGCAGTGGGCATCGGCATGGAGAATGCCGTATTCCACACCTTGTTTGTTAAGGTATTGGTGATAGGCGAGGGGCGTGCTGTGGTCGCCGCCAAGCAGACCGACGGTTTTGCCTTGCGCTTTCCAGAAGGCGATGCGCTCGCAGAGCCATGCGTTTTTCTTCTCTGTAGCTGCCTCAATATCGGCGTACATCTTGTCGTATTTCTCTGGTTCATCGTCAATTGTACCCTCGTAAAGAGCGTTGATGATATCCTCACTCACAGGAGCCAGTTCGTCGTGCAGTTCGCGCAGTTCCTTTGGAAACTCGTCCATCCAGATGCCTTTTTGCCAGAGGTCGGGATAATCGTGGTGGCAAAGGTCGACTTGCATCGAGGCTTCCATAATCGTGCTTGGACCGTCGACGGTGCCGCGGTTATAGCTGGTTGTCAGTTCCCATTCCACAGGGATGATGATGATTTGCGCTTCTTTGGCGGTGCAGGGCAGTCCGTAAATGCCTGAATCGGCCACGGCAGCTGCATTGGGGTCAAAAGTCTTTTCCATTTTTTTATCTTTTAATTGATGGAAACTCGTCCAAAGTTGTCATATTTTATATGGTTTTGGACGAGTTTTTAATTTTTAATTAATTGTCGTATAAGTTATTAAGTGAAATTATGTGCTGAAAAATTTCAAGATAATTATTGCGCTTGGCATTGAAAGTTGTGATGAGCACGGTCTGTAATCCTTTCGATTCTTTCATTTCTTCTTCAAAACTGCTGATTCTTCTTTGTATTTTCCCGTACTCGTTTTTTGTGAGTAAATAATCTGATTTTGAATATTTTACTTCGCAGATATTGATAATGTTGTCGGCTCGGTCAATGACGATGTCAATTTGTGCGCCATCTGTTTTGTTTTTGCTTCTCCACGAATAATAATCGGTGTGCATCGTGTCCAAATGCAGTGATTTTATGATATCCTGAATGTGAAACAGACACACCTATTTCTTCCAATTAGTTTTTCCATGATATAAGGCTACTTATTTTTGCGCAAAAATATGAAAATCTTTTGTTTGCAAAATAAAACTCGTCCAAAAATGATAAAAATTCACTGCTTTTGGGCGAGTTTCTTGCTTTTTTTCTAATTTTGCCCTTCTATCATTTGTGCCATGGATTTATTCTCTTGTCTTTCGCCTTTTGTCTTTTGCAGTTTCGCCAGCGGCAGCAGCGGCAACTGTTTTTTCGTCGGAGTGGAAGATGAGGGTTTTCTGGTTGATGCAGGAGTGAGTTTGGTACATTTGAAAAAATCCTTGCAGCAGATTGATTATCAACAGAAAAGCATAAAGTGCATTTTCCTTACGCATGACCATATCGACCATGTAAAGGGGCTTGATGTGATTGCGGAAGCATTGCAAGTTCCGATTTACGCCCATGCCGATTGCATTGCAGGCGTGTTGCGTGGCAAGGCGACCCGAAACATGAATCCTGAAATTTTCCACGCCATTGAGCCGTTGAAGCCGATTGAAATGTGTGGAATCCACATCGAGCCTTTCCCCGTGATGCACGATGGCCGTGGAAATCTGGGCTATTATTTCCGCTATGATGATAAGAATCTGACACTTGCAACTGATGTCGGCGTGATTGACAGTTGTGTGGAATCGTATCTCGACAAGTCGGAATCCATTGTCATTGAGGCGAATTACGATGACAACATGTTGTGGAAAGGTCCGTATACTTACATTTTGAAGCAGCGCATTGCCTGTTCGACGGGACATTTGAGCAATTTGGAGGCATCACGTTACATTTCCAAACGCTATGCCAAGGATCTGAAAAACGTAATGCTCTGTCATTTAAGCGAAAACAATAACACGCCGGAGTTGGCTATGCAGACCGTTTACCACACTTTGCAGCAACAAAGAATCCGCACCAATATGGAAGTTACGCTGTTTCCTTTGCCGCGTCATCAGTCCACAGGCCTTATCCACCTTTGATTTCTGTTGTTGCAAATTTCTACAATCTACAAGCGTGAAAGTGGAAATTCCACAGTTTTCTACAATTGAAATAATATAAAGTTTTTTGCTTAATTATTGATATACATTGTGTTAAACAAATGTTTTGCGATTAGGCACGGAATGTGCTTTAATAATGGCAACTTTATATTTAAAAAAATGAGAAAATTATCTATCATCGCTTTAGCACTTGTAGCACTGTTTGCTACTTCCTGTAGGAATGTGGAAAAATCTAAAGAGTATCAGGCACTGTTGGCCGAAAGAGATTCACTTCAAGTGATTGCAGCCGCTGCCAATGGTGACTTTGATTCGGCTTTGCGTACCATCAATGAAATAGAGAATGCACTTGAATCAGTGCGTGCCGCTGAGGGCATCATCATGATGGAAAACCAGGAAGGCGACACCAATAGGGCCGTTGCCGAAATCAATGCCATTCAGCAGACTTTGCAGGAAAACCACCAGAAGATTGCTGATCTTGAAAAGCAACTTTCATCACAGGGTGCCAAATCGAAGGCCTTGAACGAAACCATCAACCGCTTGAAGGAACAGCTTGATGCAAAAGACACCTATATTAATACGTTGAAGGAGGAATTACAGTCGAAAGATGTTCAAATCAGCGAACTCAACGAACAGGTGAGTGGTTTGAACGAAAACATCGAAAACCTCAACGCTCAAAATGCAGCCCAGCAGGAAATGATTAACAACCAGGATGCTGCAATGCATACTGTTTGGTATTGTGTTGCCACACAGCCGGCCCTCATCGAAAAGGGATTGATGACCAAGGGCGGTCTTTTCCAGGCTAAGGAACTTGTCAGCGAGGCTTTCGACAACAGCAATTTCACTAAGGCTGACAAACGCGAACTCACAACCATTCCGTTGAATACCAAGAAAGCAACCATATTGACCAAACACCCAGCCAACAGTTACGAACTGGTCGCTGATGAAAATGGCGCTCAAACGCTTAACATCACCAACAAGGAAGCTTTCTGGAACCAATCTAATTATTTGATTATTTCCATCAAATAAATTTCTGCTCGTTTTCAATTTTCAAAAGAAGCCTCGCATCCCTGCGGGGCTTCTTTGTTTTCCACAATTATTTTGTGGAATTTCAGTTTTAACCGTAATAATAGTTGTGGAATTGTGGAAAATGACTATTTTTGCGCCTATGAAACACACAATCCTTATCGTTGAAGATGATGCCGCTTTTGGCGTGATGATTCAGACTTGGTTGAAGAAAAACAATTATGATGCCGACTTGGTGTCGCGTTATGAGCAGGCGAAGATTGCCATCACATCAAAACACTATGATTTGATTCTCACCGATTTACGTCTTCCTGACGGCGATGGCATCATTCTGATGTCGTGGGTGAGGGAAAAGCAGAAAAACCATGTGCCTTTCATCGTAATGACGGGCTATGCCGAAGTGCAGACCGCCGTTTCGGCCATGAAAATGGGAGCCTTCGACTATCTGAAAAAGCCTATCAATCCCAGCGTGTTACAGGAGAAGATTGAGGCGGCCATTACTTCTGACAACGAACCTGCGGAAGTGTATCAGCCGCAACATAAGGAAATGGTGAAGGGACATAGTCCTGTCATTCAGCGGCTTTACAAGCATGTGGAACTTGTCGCCCCGACCAAATTCTCCGTCCTGATTTTAGGCGAAAGCGGCACGGGCAAGGAATACATCGCCCGCATGATTCACGATTGCAGTCTCCGCAAGGATGAACCTTTCATTCCTGTGGATTGTGGAAGTCTTTCAAAGGAACTGGCACCCAGCGAGTTGTTCGGTCATTTGAAAGGCTCGTTCACTTCAGCCATTGCCGACAAGAAAGGCGTTTTCGAACAAGCCAAAGGTGGCACCGTTTTCCTTGATGAAGTCGGTAATTTGCCCTACGAGGTTCAGATGCAACTGCTCCGCGCTTTGCAGGAGCAAAAGGTGAGACCAGTTGGCTCGGCAACCGACATCAATGTGGATGTGCGTATCATTGCGGCAACCAATGAGAATATCGAGCAGGCTATTGAGGAAGGCCGCTTCCGTCAGGATTTGTACCATCGCATCAACGAGTTTTCGCTCACGGTTCCGCCTTTGCGCGAAAGGATGGAGGATTTGGAAGAGTTCGTGTATTTCTTCATCGACCAAGCCAACCAGGAATTGCTGAAAGAAGTGAAGGGAATTTCTGACGAGGCACTGACGGAGATGAAAAAGCAGACTTGGAACGGTAATCTGCGTGAATTGCGTAATGTCATACGCCGTTGCGTGCTGTTTGCCGAAGGCGACACTATCGAATTGGACGATCTGCCGGTTTTCGTTCACACTATAAAGAACATAGAAAAAAATGACGATGACTGGGCTTTGCGTCCCGATAACGAAAAGCAGCAGATTGAAGCCGCCCTGCAAAAGGCGAGAGGCAACAAGACTGTGGCGGCCAAACTGCTTCAAATCGACCGCAAGACCTTATATAATAAGATGCACTTATACGGCATTGAGCTGTAGGTGAGGTGAAAGTAGTGGTTGACAATCGCAACTTTTTAAAAAGATTCAGATTGTTAATCGTGATTTATTCGGAAAATACACTTTTACTTTCCGATGCAGAATGTTATTGTATCATTGTAATAATTTAATTTGCAACAACTTAATTGGTGTATAGTTGTTTGAAAGTAACAAATTGGTTCCTGAATATAAAGAAAGGGACTTGCGTCCCTTTCAAAAAGTAGTAGTAATGGGTTGCAGTAAAAGAACCTTATGCAACGCGGTTGCAAAGATAGAAAATCTTTGTAAGATGATAACTATAGTTTGAAATTTATTTGTTATAGAATAAGTTTTATTACGTTGATATGCCGTTGTAGGAATGTCTTTGGTATTAAGTTTATTGCACTCTCAATGTCTTGAAACTCATTGCTGATATTTGAAAATGATATATCTCCGTCTTTAAGCTGTTGAATAGATGTGTTGTCGTAATCAATGAAAGAAGCATCGAAATCATAGTAGGTGTCAGCTCCATTTTCAACCTTCTTTATGTTAAGATGTTCGTTTCCGTCTATAATGTTGCATAGCTCTGTGGTTTTAACTGCCATAGAATCTTTGTCAAGGTTTGGTATTTTGCCATTTTTGTGGGAATATGTGTTCTATTTGGAAGTCGTCATCAATAAGTGTTTGATTGTCATTATATAGGTATGCTTCTAAGGTTATCATACATCTTTGCAGTCTCCATTGTGATGTCTTGCTAATTTTCTCTCTGAAATCCGATGGTAACGAATATTTGAACTCTGTATCTCCATTCTTTGATATGTCAATGCAAAATGCGTACACTTGGTCTTTTATCGCGTTCACTGTTGGGTATTCTATAAAGCGGGCCAGTATAAATGCCAATAGCCGTCGTAGGAATTTTGCAAGTTGTTCCTTGAAATCTGTGTCGTTTTTGTGATAATTGAAAAACACGCTTGTTGGGTATTTCCAGTATTCGTTCGGATAACTGCTTAAACAATGCAGCCACTTCTTTGCTTCGGTATTGCAGTAACGGCTGCTTTCTTCCGAAAAGTCCTTGTTTTTTGTGTTTAAGTCAACCCAAAATTCTGCGATACCGAATAGTTTGTCAAAGAAGTCTTTTGTCCTGAATGTAGCATATTTGTTGTCGTTTCCTGCATAGAAACGGCGCAATCCTATTTCCTTTGAATTTATTCCTTTCTCGCCCCTTATTATGTGTGAGTTGTATCTGAAAAGGTCATCGATGGAAAAACCGCCATCGGAAACAACCTCTTCGAGGTTTTTCCACTTCTTTGCAAGCAACTCTTTTTCGTCTTTTGTGTGTTGTTGCTTGTAAAGTTCAGCCTTGAAAATGTCAGAATCCGCAAGAGCCATTCCTCTGTCGTTTAGCGTTCCGAATATGGTTAGTGCGGCATCTAAGTCTGAGCATTCTATCGGAAGCATAATGCACTTCTTGATAATTGTCAGGCATAGTTCTTTCCAGTACATTGGAGCGTTTGAGACATACTCGTTGTATTTGTGAACGAAAAACGCATAGTTGCAGGCGTAGTTTGATTTTTGATTTTCTGTTGTGCGGCCTGTCTTTAGTATTTCGTGGAATGTTTCGTTGTCCTTGTCGGTTGCCACAAGCGAGTGTATGTGTATATCGCCCTTATCTGTAACTTCCCTCGACATCGGATTGACGTTCCAGATGCAAGGAGCTATCGAAGCCATCAGGCCGATAATGTCTTTGTCGTTCGGATTGTTGGCTTGCATTTCTTCCAATTTTGAATAGAATGCACGTAGCATTAGCATTATGGTTGTAAGCCTCTGCTGCCCGTCAATCACATCAATGACCTTTGGATTTGATGGGTCGTTGCATGTAACGATTGTGCCCAGAAAATACTCAATGTCTTTTCCGTCTTTTGTCTCATCGTAGAAGTTAGTTATGTCTATCCAAAGAGTTTCGCATTTCTCAACATCCCATTTGTATGGCCGTTGGTATTCTGGTATAATGTAAGATTTTCCGCTTTGTCCAGAAGTATTGAGTGATAATATTTCCTCGATGCTTTTTCTGCTTACGTTGAGTTCCGACATGTGATTATTGTTTTGTGAGTTTTGCGATTGTTTCCTGTTGCGACTTTACCGTTGCAGTAAGTTCGCTGATTATTTCATTCAATGCTTCGAAACCGCCTTTTTCAAGTTGACTTCTAAGCATTGGTTCTTGTCCGTACATGAGCCATTCATTGCGCACGTCGGCATAGATTTCAAGAACTGACTCTGCAATTGATTGTAGGTATGTTCTATTAATTCATAAATTCGAGTGGAAGCCGTTCCACAAGAGTCAATCTTTCGGAATCAGTCGCTCTTCAGAGGACTTTGGCTGTCGATAGCGTTCGTTTATCCACTCATTGACATGTTGTTTTTGACGATTT
>NZ_JBADWU010000061.1:0-9020 GCF_056203535.1 Candidatus Limimorpha sp.
CAACGCGGCGAGCTGCTCAAGGGGATTGCCCATCCGGGAGAGGGCTTCGACAGTGAACTCCTCCTCGAACAGGTTCTCGCCCATCGGCTTGCGGTATGTAGTAGTTTTCTGCATGATTCCGTATGATTTCTACTGCAAAGGTACGATTTTCTACTGAAATATCAAACTAAATAACTAATTATTAGTAAGTTAATTTATAGAACAGCCCATAACTGAAAACTGATAACTGAAAACTGATAACCGAAAACCAACCAACTTTCTCAACTAACTCACGAAACAAAATACTCCTAACTCCTAATTCCTAACTCCTAACTCCTAACTTTTTCCACTTTCCACTTTCCACTTTTCACTTCAATAGCTGTTCCCGTCCTGATAGTTTCTCTGCCCGATGCGGAAGGTGATGTCCTGCATGTTGTAGGTTCTCACATATTTTCCATCCTTAATGCCTGGAATCCAATGCGTTCCTTGAATCAGACGAATGGCTTCATTATCGCAACCTCCGCCAACTGAATTGACGATGACGATGTTTGAAACGTTGCCGTTGGTTTCGACCACGAAACTCAACCTCACCGTGCCTTGGATTTCCCTTTCCTGAGCCTCTGCGGGAAATTGCAAGTTGCCATATATGTACTGACCCATGCTGCTGCCATCGGCGAAATAAGGCTGGGCATATTCCTCAAGTTGCTTGTTCTCGAAGATTTCATAACTGTCGTCGGCTTCCAAAGCCAAAGGAATGGCAACGCGCTCATGTTTTTTCCAATAGCGGTTGTAACTTTTCGCGTTGAAATCTATTTCATATTCAAAGTCCGATTCAACAGGCATGGCAATGTAAGTTGCAGGTTTCCAAATGATTTTCTTTACCAAATCGAGTGCAATAGGTGAAGCGGCTTCGCTAAACGATGACTTTATCTGGTAATTGCTGCCTTTGCCGTTTTTGTCGATGTGCAGGGTGACAACGACTTTCCCGTTGGTTTTGCTGTTGAGTTCTTCTTCGGGATAAATCAGGTTTGCCGCAATGAAATCTTTGGTCAACTCATTGCCCGACATCGGTTCAGGATTTGTGTTTTGCGCCTTCACTTGGCTTATAAAGAAAAGGCAAACGATTGCCACAAGCACTTTGATTCTTTTTAATGTATTCATAATTAGAATGTTAAATTGTAAATTATACACATTTTATTAATGTGCTAAAATAATAAAAAAGGCAATAATATATCGTTTGACCTGAAAAATAGTAAAATGGAAATGTAAATGGTTGAGAATTAGAATCATAATGAGAAAAATGGTTGATTGCAGTAATTTGAATGTTTAGCATGTTCTGTATTTGCTTGTATTTCAGTTATTTACTAAATAACAACTTTTGCTGTTTGGCTCTGAAAGTATAGTGTTGCCTGAATGGTTGTCTTTTCAAGAAGCCACTCGTGTCTTTAAGGAAAACCGTCTTTTATCTACTTATATTTCTGTCGTTTTGTCATGGATAATGTGTATAATAGATTATTTGCTGTCATTTTGACATTTGTTTGAACAAAAATATGGCGTTTTATGTTTTGGCCTAAGATTTGACTATTGCCAATCGTCCGAATGAAAAAGCGGAAAAAGACTAACCACCGTTTCGACAAACTTAGCGAGTGGCACAAGCAAATCAGACAAACAACTAAACAAATAAACAGTTAAACAATTTAAAAACCAAACATCATGTTAGTAACCAGAAGACCACAGGATTTCATGCCTACATTGTTCAATGAACTCATGAACATGGGCAACGTTTCGTATGCAACACCCCAGATGAACATCATCGAGAGCAAAGAAGACTACAAGGTTCAGTTCAGCGTGCCAGGACTCACCAAAGACGACCTGAAGATTTCCATCAATGCCGAAGGCAACCTCATTGTTGAAATGGCCAAGGAAACCAAGAACGAGACCAAGGACGAAGCAAAACGCTACTTGCGCCACGAGTTCTCGGTGGAACAGTTCCGTCAGACCATCATGCTGCCTGAAGACATTCACCGCGAGCAGATTACGGCCAAAGTCGAGAACGGCATCCTCGAAATCGTGCTGCCGAAAGTCACCATGGAAGAGAAGAAGAAACTTGTGCAAACCATTGAGGTGAATTAAAAAGTCAGGAGTGAGGAATTAGGAGTGAGGAGTAGCGCTATCGCGTTTAAATGACCATCCGAAAGCCTCCGCCCTGAAAGGGCAGCCAAACAAGCGAAGGGCATAGCGAGCAACAGCGAGCGACACCCTTCGCACGTAAAGACGCGACAAACCGCGTTTAAATGACCATCCGAAAGCCTCCGCCCTGAAAGGGCAGCCTACACAAGCGAAGGGCATAGCGAGCAACAGCGAGCGACACCCTTCGCACATAGAGACGCGACAAACCGCGTTTCAACTGCCATCCGGAAGCCTCCGCCCTGAAAGGGCAGCCTACACAAGCGAAGGGCATAGCGAGCAACAGCGAGCGACACCCTTCGCACATAGAGACGCGACAAACCGCGTTTAAACGACCATCCGAAAGCCTCCGCCCTGAAAGGGCAGCCTAACAAGCGAAAGGCATAGCAAGCGGCAGCGAGCGACACCCTTCGCACATAGAGACGCGACAAACCGCGTTTCAACGGCCATCCAGAAGCCTCCGCCCTGAAAGGGCAGCCTACACAAGCGAAGGGCATAGCGAGCAACAGCGAGCGACACCCTTCGCACGTAAAGACGCGACAAACCGCATTTCAAAAAGAACAACGACCAAAAACCAAAACGACGGGACGGATCTATCCGCCCCGTTTTTTATTGCTGTTTAAGTCATGGAAACACTAAATTTCGTATTTTTGCCGACTATTTTATCCAATATGAAAAAAGTTCATTTTTTAACGGCATTTTTCATGGCTCTTGCCATTCATGCCTTTGCACAGGACAAAGTCGTCACCTTAAACACATTGAGGCTTGAGACTCGCGCCGACTACACCTTTAATTATTACTCAAAGGATTCCGTAAACCACGGTTTTTCTGGGAAGTACCTAAATGTTGTTCTCGACGGAAACATCACCGACAAATTTTCCTACCACTTCCGTCAACGCATCAATTCGCCTAACGTCGGCTTCGCCAACACATTTTTCCAAGGCACCGACTGGGCTTATCTCAATTGGAATGTCACCGACAATTTCTACATTTCAGGCGGTAAACAGGTCGTCGCCATCGGCGGATGGGAATACGATACCGCGCCTATCGACATCTATTACGGCACCGAATTCTGGAATCACGTCTGCTGCTACGAAATGGGCCTTTCGCTCAATTACCTGACGAAATCGAAAAAAGACCAAATTCTTTTCCAAATGTCAAATTCACCGTTCATCAACTCCGCATTGCAGAGCATTTATGCCTACAACCTGTTGTGGTACGGCAATCACGGCATTTTCAAAACTGCCTATTCCGCCAACATGATTGAATACGAACCAGGTCATTTCATCAATTATATTTCTTTAGGCAACAAACTGCTTTTCAACGGCATAGAAATGTACTTGGACATTATGAACCGCGCTTCGTTCAGGCAGGAAGGCTTTTTCGGACAAGATTTCACTGCCATTTTCGGCATTGGCATTGACATTGGCGACAAATGGATTGTCTTTGCCAAAGCAGGCATCGACTCCAACAGGGCGCAACTTCCTACTGAAAACAATCCATTCGACACTTGGGTCATACCTGGCAAAGACACCGATTTTGAAAGCGTGGGCTTTGAATACTATCCTTTGGGGAGCAGAAATGTCCGTCTTCACCTTTGCGGCTCGCACAACAACATCGATGGAATGGATATGTTTCAGGCCAACATTGGTTTCACTTGGAAAGTCAACTTGCTGAATATCAAGAAACAGAAAAATCAAGAATAAATCATGCCACGTTTATCATTTCTTAACAAACGAAGAAGTACCCACGAATACAAAAACGGCGTGGAGAAAATCTTCAACACATTTGGAAAATGGGCGAAACACCCATTGAAATTCACCACGAAACGTAGTTTTGAGGCTATCGTTTTCCTTATCGTGTTCTTCGCCTTCTTTGGCGGACTGGCCTACAAGATGACACTCCCCAAGATGCTCAACACCTTCATGCAGACCTCCTATCATCTGCTTCTGGAAACAGTGTTCTACATCATGGCCATTTGCGTGCTGATGGGCGCCATCAGCAAGATGCTCACCGAATTTGGTGTAGTGCGTCTGCTTGAAAACCTGCTCCGTCCGTTGATGAAGCCGCTTTACAACCTTCCGGGTGTAGCCGCCTTGGGTGCCGTGATGACTTTTTTGAGCGATAATCCTGCCATCATCACCTTGGCCCACGACAAGAACTTCAACCGTTATTTCAAGAAATACCAGCTGGTTTCGCTGACTAACTTCGGAACCGCATTCGGCATGGGCCTTGTGGTCATTGCCTTTATGACGGGTCTCGGTTTTGGTAAAGGCGCACTTATCGGCTTGGCTGGTGCTGTCATCGGCAGCATTGTTTCCACGCGGTTAATGCAGCGTTTCACACTGAAGGCTTATCCCGAATTGGATGCTCCAGTCTCTGTGGTATCGGGCGACGAACAGCAAATCAGCTTCAAAAGCGAAGGCAGCGTTTTCATGCGTTTCCTCAACTCGTTGCTCGACGGCGGCAAGGACGGTGTTGGCATCGGTTTCGCCATTATTCCTGGCGTTCTCTGCATTTCCACCATTGTCATGATGCTGACTTTCGGACCTTCGGGCGAAAACGGCGAATACCTCGGCGTAGCCTACGAAGGTGTTCCGGTCATCACTTGGGCTGCTGATAAAATCAACTTCATTTTCAAATGGTTGTTTGGATTTGAAAGCGGTGCCTTGATTTCCTTCCCAATGACGGCACTCGGAGCCGTCGGCGCCGCCATCGGTCTGGTGCCACGCTTCATCACCGAAGGTATCATCAACACCAATGCCATTGCCGTATTCACTGCAATGGGCATGTGCTGGAGCGGATTTCTTTCGACACACGCCGCCATGCTCGACTCGCTTGGCTACCGTCAGCTCATTGGCAAGGCCATTGGCGCCCACGCCATCGGCGGTCTTTGCGCAGGTATCGCCGCCCACTGGCTGTATGTGCTGCTTGCCATGATCATGTGATTTGAAGTTCGGTTTTGAAAAACTGAAAAGCCCGCCAGCTTTTGAAAAAAGCACGGGCAGCAAATTTTAAAAGCCCGTCTGCTTTTCGAAAAAGCAGGCGGGCTTTTGGGTAAAAGGCGGTGTGCTTTTCTCCAAAAACACGCCCCCTTTTTTTATAATCATGCCATTCATTATTTGACATGATGTTATATAATCCACATGGATTTATTTCACGCCAAGTTTCTTGGCAATATCCTTTGGCAGTGCGTCCTTATGCAGGACGATGTTCATGGTCTTGTATTTGGCGTAGGCTTCCGAAACGTACCAAATGCCGTGGTAGTCACCGGCATCGCCCCATGAGTTCTTGCCCATAAAATATTCCTTGCCGTTTTGGTCCTTGGCCTTGCCGAAGATTAGCAAACCATGGTCATCGCCAGTCTCCCAGTTGTCGAAGGCTTCTTGACGCATTTCCTGTGTAGCGTCAATTTCTGGCATTGGCTTGGAAGTGAGTTCGTTGCGACGGCTTGCAGCCGACATGCCCAGCCAATGTGCCATGTCGGAACCGGAAAGTTCGGCAGCTTTTTCAGCGTCAGGATAGACGGCGATACCGTTGCGTGTGAAACCTTGTTCGCTGACATCGGCACTCCATTGGAAGGTGTAACCCTTGTCGATGGCGTATTGCATCACTTCCATCAGTTCATTGATAGGCAGGTTGTAGTAAGGGCAGCCGCGCCAGTTGTCCTCGATTTCGAGGGCGAATGGCTCATAAAATGGATGATGGGTGTAGGAAGTCAAAGTGATGTAGTTGTCGGCTTCGAGGCCCAATGACTTGGCATATTCCTGTGGGGTCATGCCGTTCACTTTTTCAGGATATTTGCCGAGGTAAGCGTCGTAGATGCCTTGCAGACCTTCTTTCCAGACAGGGCTGAGCTTGCTGAAATCGCCTTTGGCGATGGCTCTGACATAACCTGTTGCGACGGCGTCAAGTTCGGTGTGGTTCGGCAGGGTGCCGCCATAGCGGTTGCCCGGCATGTCTTCCTGACGCACGAAGCCATAGTGTTCGAGGCAATAAAGCACATCGCCGCACTTGCCGCCGGGAGCCCAGCTGGCGTTGCCATGCAGACGGACGTATTTCTCGGCGCGGTCCATCATGGAGTGGCTGATGACGAACATTTCCGAAAGGTCGACGTCAACACCCTTGATGCGCAATGCTTCGGCTTCCATGAGGGCGATGCCGGAATGTGCCCAGCAGGTCGACGAGCGGTTTTGGTCGCGGATGCCGGTGATAGGCGCTTCCTTGATGGTGGTGAACTGGAAGCCTTCTTCTTTCTTTTCATCTTGTGCCTGGACTGCTGTGAATCCCATCATCAGCGCCAAGGCGAGGAACAAATGCTTTTTCATATTGATAGTATTTAGATTGTTGTTGTTTTGCTTATTAAAAAAGGTAAAGTTTTCTTACTTGAATTTATCTCCGCTGAAACCATGTCCCAATTCCCAATGGATGTCTTTTTCGTATCTGAAAACTTCGATGTTGAAATAGCAGTTTATCAAAGGGGTAAGCATTGGTTCCAATTCATCAATCCAAGAACCTACATAAACCACGAACTCTTCGCCTTCCTGATTGACTCGTCCGCGAGGAATCATGGTGTAATCGCCAACATAACGCTCGGCCGTGCCTTTTTGTGCCAATTCCTTGAAATGCTCTTTCCTCCACATATCAGCATGAAGTTTGTTGAATATGCGTCTTCCCATCCTGTCAGGTCTGACTTTAGCTGCATCTGTCTTGTAAACGCCGAACAAGTCACATTCATCGGTATCCAACCAGAAAATGCCAATTTGAGGTTCGCGTGATTCTGCAAAATTTGCCATGGCTGCTACCAGACTGTCATGCTTCTCCTGTGAGGCTTCAGTAATATCGTGTGTATTTGTGTTATCTTCCTGCATATCTCGTATTATTTTCGGCAAAGATACAATAAAAAAGTGAATGGCAAAATTGTATCTTGCAAACAAAAAACAGCCTCCGTTTCCAGAGGCTGTTCTGTAGAGACGCGATTCATCGCGTCTCCCAAATTGTGTATATATGAGACGCGATGAATCGCGTCTCTACAAGGTGCAAAATTATCGTGTCGCAAAATTCACCCCTTCTGTTGTTTTTTTCGGAATTTCTGTATTTTTGCACCTTTAAATATCATAATCCTATCAAGTTATGCGAAAAAGGCTTACTTTTATCATCATGGCATTCCTTTTATGCCAAGGGCTTGAGGCCCAGAACAAAGACGGGTTGAATTTTTTCAATCTCGTCCTGCCCGATAATGCTGTGGTCAGCTATGAACTGGCTGATGGCGTTGATATTCAGTTTCAAGACTCCATCATGGTTGTGAACGACCTGAGTTTCTATATGGAGAATGGCGTCAAGTACTATTTCACGGAAGGAAATTCCGTGGGCGAAAACAGCGACGAAAACGCTTCCTACATTGCCGCCGACAAGCTGTATGTGAAATGCAAAGGGAAAAGCAATGTCGTCATTTCCGACCTCTTGGGGCGCATGGTCTTCAGCCAGCCAAGCTGTGAGGAATGTGTCATCGACTTGGCAACCCTGCGCGGCAACACCTTGTATCTCATCAAAGTCAACAGTCAAACCCTCAAATTCATAAGAAGATGAAGAAAACACTTTTACTCATAACATTTTTGACAGTTTGCTTTTTCGGCTTCGGCCAAAGTGGAAGACATTATGTCATTAG
Organism: Candidatus Limimorpha sp.; assembly: GCF_056203535.1. Lineage (NCBI taxonomy): Bacteria > Pseudomonadati > Bacteroidota > Bacteroidia > Bacteroidales > Candidatus Limimorpha > Candidatus Limimorpha sp. The sequence goes on from NZ_JBADWU010000061.1 coordinate 7,835, forward strand.
ATATCAGACCCAAAACGATACTGTTGTACTTAACACTCAAGTCGTGAATGGCATCCATATTGATGCTTATGGACAGAATTTGACCCATGAAGATGGAACTGCGTGGTCTGCATTGACTGATTTGGATACCGTTTACATCTATCGTGTAGAAGAAGAACACAATTGGGTTGACCTCGGCCTGCCGAGCGGCCTGCTGTGGGCCACACGCAATGTGGGCGCCTCGTCGCCCGAAGACTACGGCGACTACTTCGCCTGGGCCGAAACCCAACCGAAGAGCTATTACGATTGGGATACCTACACCTACACATGTGGTGGTTATGATGATCTGACAAAATATTGCAACTATTCTGGCTTCGGCTGCAACGGCTATACCGACAACCTGACCATTCTGCAGGCGGGCGACGATGCAGCCACGGCCAATTGGGGCAGTGGCTGGCGCACCCCTACGCTTGAGGAATGGGAGGAGCTTCTCGACCATTGCACTTCGGTGTGGACGACGCAGAATGGTGTGAACGGGCGACGCTTCACGGGGCCTAACGGCAACACGCTCTTCTTGCCTGCTGCTGGCTACCGTTGGTGTGGCAATCTCTACAACGCGGGCAGCGTCGGCTACTACTGGTCGAGTTCGCTCAACACTGACTACCCGAACAACGCGTGGTACTGCAACTTCTATTCGGGTTACTGCAATATGTACAGCTACGGCTACCGCAGCTATGGCCACTCTGTTCGTGCAGTGCGTTCCGCGCGTCAGAAATAGCCCTTGTTTCCCGTTACGGGCAGGGGCGAAAAACTTGTCGGGCGGGGCGTGCACGGGAGTGCGCAAAGACGGAAACAGCAAGCGCACCGCCCAATGGGTGGTGCGCTTGCTGTATTTAGGCAATAATTTACAATTCGCAAGATCAACCAAATTAGCGGTTCTTCTTCAGCGTCCGGCAGACAGGGACTTGCTTCAGCAAGGCCTATTCGTGTTAATTCGTGTAATTCGCTTTCTATGTTACCACGCAAGCATTTTTTGATATTTTTTTTCGTTTAGGCCTGGTTTCATCCATTTGCCCTGGCAGTTTCCTGTAACCGGCATAGTCCTCAAAGCATCGTGGAGTCCGCAGGCCGGCGGGCTTCGCTTTCCGCCGCCCCACGCACACCACGCTGCTTTTGCGGTTAATTAATAAGGCGGCTCGTTTCTTTC
>NZ_JBADWU010000062.1:0-9579 GCF_056203535.1 Candidatus Limimorpha sp.
GCAACTTTTGTGTCAAGACAAAAGTTGATAAGAAATGAATTATTAGCGTTATTTGTAATGTTTAGTAGATATTTGTAAATGTGACACTTATATCATTTTCCTATATCTTAGAAAAATCAGTCATCCGTTATACTACAGCCATTCCTTTTTCATTTCTTTTTCAACAAAAGTTCAGGCTTCTCTAATTCATCCACCAATTTATCTATCATTGTGCAGGGCTTGTGTGTAACATAATTGGTTCCTGCAAATAAACTGCGAAGTCGTTCGGCAAAGCGTTTAGCCAAGTCCTCCTTGCCATATTGCTGGAGCAATTTGTAAATTTCAGGATTTCTTTTCTCATACTTGAAATTTTCGTCTCCCATCCTGTTTCTAAAGGCTTTCTGAAGTTTGTCAATATACTCTGCACGCCCAATACCGGTATCCAAATACTCAAAATGCAGGTAATACCACAACTCAAAAGCTTCGTTAGTCCATGCACTCTGGAAGCCAAATTTGCGGGCTTTCTCGATGGCTTCGTTAAAATCACCAAAGTCATCCTTGTCGAACACTACCCATACACGGTCAAAAGTCATGGCGTTTTTTCGCTCAAGATCTTTCTTGATTTTCATTGTCTCATCTACTAATGCGGTTGTGGACATTCCTTCTCCTTCAATCGTCACTTCACGGACAGTTGAAAAATGGTTCTTAATCAGAGCCTCAAAGTAGAATGGTTCTGTTTTTGTCCCCTCGCACACAATCAGAAAACGCACAAGCCTTTCCCTGACATTTTCATTGCGCTTTTTTGCAGCTTTGGCTTCTTTTCGTTCCCGCTTTAGCTTAGCAATCTCGTCTTTTCTTGAGTAGCCCATATCTCGGTTCTCCTATTTTCCGACGAATGGTATGGCACCGTATCTGCCACGGATGTAATCGTGTTTGATGTCACGGTCATTACGCACTTTTTTCCCATTTTCGTCCTTAAATTCAACCAACGAATAGATGTCTGTCGCCTCAACATCGTCCTTCTCGGCGAACCAAATCTGGTCGCGGCGGATAATATCCAAATCCAGTAAATTGGTATCGTGTGTGGCGAAGATTAATTGCGCCCCATGCTGGTTCTTTTGTGGATCCATAAACAAAAGAACGATGTTCCGTGTCAGCAAAGGATGAAGTTTTGCATCCAGTTCGTCCACAATCAGTGTCTTGCCTTCGTTTAATGTGTCAAAAATCGGCCCCGACATTTCTATCATCTTTTTGGTTCCTTCCGATTCCATTTGGTTCTTAAAGAAATTTCGTTCTCCCACTACAATTCCATTTTCATCATACACATTGTGGGTGGTAATTGGCTCGACATAAATCCCTGTTGTCAAAACCTTTTCCAATTGTGATTTTATCGACTCTGGAGCATTATTCATAGCATCTTTCGGAATGTCAACTTTTTTGACAGAAAAACGAGTGAAACCCAACTGCAATGTTTTGAAAAACTCTTGAGCTTCATCGGCTCCATGCAGATGTTCCAAAAACATATTGAGAGAGAAAGCTTCATAACCTTCAGTGTCAATTCCTGAAAGCACATTGCACTGCTTGAACCAACCCATCACGGAATTGGATTTCTCACCTTTCAGTTGGGCAACAAGAGAAAGGAAAAGTCGGTTCGTATTGGTCAATTCTTCCTTGCCTTTTCCTTCAGGGAATCTTTTGGCTGAAACATCTATCATGTCTCGAGCACGAACAAAAAGCTCATATTCTTTCTCGCCAAACCGCTTCTCATATAACCATTCCGAAGCAATTTCTTTTCTGACATATTCGAAACCATAGCGATAGAGTGCATCTCCTTTTATGAATTGAATTTCAAACAAAGTTGGCTGCGAATCTGAAGATTTGTCCAAAGCAAAAGGATCGTATGGCAGTTCGTCACCTTCATTAAGTTGTACTGAGTGTCTGACCATATATCTCATTGTGTATATCGCCTGAATGAGGTTGCTCTTGCCACTGGAGTTTGCTCCATAAAACACCGCTAAAGGGAGCAAAGATAATTTACCTTTATCAATTATAGCCTCTTTGTGCTCTTTTATCGAACTCGCTTCCATGCTAAACGTGTGCTCATGTTTGAAAGACCTGAAATTCTTGACTGTAAAGTTTACTAACATTTCTCAAATTTTTCGCAAAAATAGGTAAAAGAATCTGATGAAAGAATGAAAAAATGAGATTTTTTCGGATATTTCTAAAGCGACGTATCTTGTTGCTTAGATTGGGTGGGAAGACTTCTGGCAAGACTAACAAAACGAAAAAAAGGTCGAAGCAAACGCTTCGGCCTTTTTGATTTTTCATATTTCAAGGTGTCCTTAAATGTGTGGCGCTTGATCGGCGTTTTCGCTTGCCTCAAAATAAGGGCGCTTTTCAAAACCGAACAAGCTGGCAATGATGCTGCTTGGAAACTTGCGGACTCGCTTGTTGTATTCCTGAACCAATTCGTTGTAACGCTGGCGTTCGGTGAGGATGCGGTTCTCGCAGCCTTTCAGCTGTGCCTGAAGCGTCAGGTATTGTTCGTTGGCTTTCAAATCGGGATAGTCTTCAATGCGGGCCGTCAATCTGCCAAGTGTGTTGGTCAGTTCGTCTTGAACGCCTTCAAAACTTTGCAGTTGCTCTTCAGTCATGTCGTTGGCTGTCAGTGTGGTAGCTGAGGCTTTCGCCCTGGCTTCGGTGACGGCAATCAGCGTGCCTTGCTCAAATTCGGAATATTCCTTTACCACGGCAACCAGATTCGGAATCAAGTCGGCGCGGCGTTGGTACACGTTTTCAACTTGTCCCCAGGCATTCGTCATGTTTTCCTGCGCCTTGATGAACTTGTTGTAGGTCGAAACGCCCCAAATCAGGATTACTGCGAGAATGGCTATAATGATGGTCCACGTCTTTTTCATGGCAGATTAGATGAATTCCAACTTGTCTTCGGTGGTGTTCTTTTCGCAGTAGTGGCAGTGCAGTTTTATATGTCCGTCTTTGCCTTTCAGGACGACGAACTTGGTCGGGACATCATGCTCCTTGTTGGTGATGCAGTTCGGATTGGCGCATCTCACAATGTGTTCGATGCGTTCCGGAATGACAACCGATTGCTTGTTGATGACTTCGAAATCCTTGATTTCAATCAAAGTGGCAGTCGGTGCGACAAGAGCTATCTTGTTGATTTCCTCGGATTCAAAGAACTTGTCCGTGATTTTGATGATACCTTTCGTGTCGTATTTCTTGCTTTCTAAGTTGGTGCCGAAATAGACAGGCTTGTCGATGGTCTCGAGACCCAATATTTTGATGACCTGAAACACTTTGTCAGCCGGAATGTGGTCGATGACAGTGCCGTTTTCAATGGCCGAAACAACTAATTCTTTTCTTTTTTCCATATCGCGTTGTGATTTGTTATTCAAAGATTTAAGATTAAAAATTTAAAGATTGGTTTTCGGTTTACAGTTTTCAGTAAACGGTTAACTGATAACTGAAAACTGATAACCGATAACCAAAACCAAATTATTTAAGTCCAAGGATGGAGGCGATGAGAGCCTGACGTGCGTAAACACCGTTTTGTGCCTGCTGGAAATAATAGGCTTTCGGGTTGGCATCGACATCAACATGGATTTCGTTGACGCGCGGCAACGGGTGCAGCACGCGGCAGTTTGGCTTTGAGTTGGCCAACATTGCGTTGCGCAGGACGTAGGAATTCTTCACCTTTTCGTATTCTTCAGGGTCAGGGAAACGTTCGCGCTGGATGCGGGTCATGTAGATGATATCTGATTGAGGGATAGCGTCTTCCAGTTCGGTGAACTGTTCGTATTTCAGGTTTGCATCCTTAATGTGCTGTTTCACGGTGCTCGGCAGTTTCAGTTCGTTAGGAGAGACGAGGTTGAATTTTGCATTGAAATTGCACATGGCTTCGACGAGGCTGTGAACCGTGCGGCCATATTTCAAGTCGCCTACCAAAGTGATTTCAAGGTTTTCGAGTGTGCCTTGGGTCTTGCGGATGGAGTAGAGGTCGAGCATGCACTGGGTCGGGTGCTGGTTTGCACCGTCGCCGGCATTGATAATCGGCACTTTGGAGACTTCTGAAGCAAAACGGGCGGAACCTTCTATTGGGTTACGCATGACGATAAGGTCGGCATAGCTGGCCACCATAGTGATGGTGTCGGCCAGAGATTCACCTTTCTGAATGCTTGTGCCGGCGGTGCTGCTGAAACCGATGACGTTGCCGCCCAAAAGCTGGATGGCGGTCTCGAAACTGAGGCGTGTACGGGTCGATGGCTCAAAGAAAAGCGAACCGATGATACGGCCGTTCAGCAGATTCTGATGTGGGTTTTTCTCGAAGTCTTCGGCAATGTCAAGGACATGGCAGATTTCTTCCGGTGAGTAGTCGCTGATTGAAATCAGACTGCGGTTTTTTAATGATATTGACATAATTGCGTGTATTTGAATTGTTTCGACAAAAAAAAGACGGTCAACGATTTGACCGCCGCAATGAAGAAAAAATGAAATTCAAAGTGATGGAACCGAACGATTCCCTTTTTGATAAGATTATCCTGTGGCTTCACTAAGTACATCATCAAAGTGCAAAAGTATATATTTTTCTGATACCAGAATCGGTTTTTGAAGGAAATAATTTGATTATTTTATGCATCGATTTGGTTTGCCTGATTTAACGGTTCTTTTCGTGTTTCCCAAATATCGGCAATGTAAACTGATTCGTTTTCAATGAAATAAACCATTTTGCTGTGTTTATTTATCACAATGCTCCTATAGGATTTTGGATTTGAAATTAAAAGCGGTTCGGCTTTTCCAAGATTAGGCATTTTTTCCAATTGCTTTGCAACGGCAAAAATTTCATCCCTAAAGCTATCTTTTGCATTGTCTCCGAAAAACTCGAAGATGTAGTCGGCAATTTCAATGAATGATTGCTGTGCTTTAAGAGACCAGACGACTTTCATCACTTTTTTGAAAAATGATTGTTGAAATTTTGCATAACTTCCTCTGTGCTAAATGTTTTACCGGAAGCTATATCGGTTTCGGCTTCGGCAATACGGGAATTCAATTCCTCCAAAGTATAGGGCTTGCAATCGGTATTGTCGATAAAGCGGTTTAGGTTTTTGATTTGACCATCAGAAAATTTCAGTAGAAAAGATTTCACTAATTCGGTCAAATCAATGTCGTGAGCTTCGGCATAAAGGAAAGCTTTGTTGAGGGTGGCTTTGTCAATTTCTAATGTTGTCATCATCATTTTCCCAATAATTATGCGGCAAAATTATAAAAAATGCGCGGTTTCGGGGACTTGTTGACGACTGTTTTTGTATTTTTGCCATCAAAAAAGTGGATGATGAAAGAGTACGATACGCAAGAAGAATGCGTTGCCTCAATGGCTGCAGAAGCTCAAGCTGTTTACGGAGAGACTAAACAAAAGAATACAATGCATCATAGAACTTCGCAATATATTCCCTTGGGTTACATGCCGTTGGAGCGTTTTGGAGAATTTTTCCATGAAAAATTAGATGCTTGCTATGCGGAATTACAAGGTGATAGTAAGCAATGATGCGGTTGAATCCCGATTTTTACTATTTTTGTGCAATTAAATTTCAGTACTATGTTAGAAGAAGTATTAAGACAGTTATTTATAAAGTCATTCAAGAACTTATACAATCAGGAAGCACCTGTCCAGCAGGTCAATTTTCAGAAAACCCGCCCTGAATTTGAAGGCGATCTGACCATCGTGGTGTTCCCGTTTTTGAAATTGGCAGGCCGTAAACCTGAACAATTGGCCGACGAAATGGGTGCCGAGATGATGAAGGAATCCGCCATGATTGCCAAATACAACGTGGTGAAAGGTTTCTTGAACATCTTGATTTCAGATAATTATTGGCTCTCATTCTTTGCTGAAAACCATGATAAGGAAATGTTTGGCCGCAAGGAAATCAGTGGCAAACCTGTCGTGGTGGAATATTCTTCGCCAAATACCAACAAACCTTTGCATTTGGGCCATATCCGCAACAATCTTTTGGGATGGAGCGTCTCCGAAATCATGAAGGCTAACGGTCAGAATGTGGTGCGCGTCAATCTGGTGAACGACCGTGGCATTCACATCTGCAAGAGCATGTTGGCCTGGAAACGCTGGGGCAATGGCTGCACGCCAGAATCGACAGGCAAGAAGGGCGACCATCTGATCGGCGATTTCTATGTCATGTTCGACAAGGAGTTTAAGAAAGAAGTGAAGGCTTTGCTGCCTGATAACTTCGACCAGCTTGATGAAAAAGCGCAGGAAGAAGCCAAGGCAAAGGCCGAAGCCGAATCTCCATTGATGCAAGAAGCCCGTGAAATGTTGCGCAAATGGGAAGCCAATGACCCTGAAGTGCGCCAGCTTTGGGAGATGATGAACCAGTGGGTTTACGACGGTTTCGATGTCACTTATAAGAGATTGGGTGTGAGCTTTGAAAAGATTTACTACGAATCACAGACTTATCTTTTGGGTAAATCACTGGTGCAGGAAGGCCTTGAAAAAGGCGTGCTGTATCGCCGTGACGATAACTCGGTTTGGTGCGATTTGCGCGATGAAGGCCTTGATGAAAAACTGTTGCTCCGTCGCGATGGAACCTCGGTTTATATGACGCAGGATTTAGGTACCGCACAACTTCGTGTGAAGGAATATGATCCTGAAAAACTGATTTATGTTGTCGGCAACGAGCAAATCTATCACTTTGATGTGTTGAAGCGCGTTCTGGTGCGTTTGGGCCGTGAGTGGGGCAATGCCATTGAGCATCTTTCCTACGGCATGGTGGAGCTGCCGAATGGTAAGATGAAATCACGCGAAGGTACGGTCGTCGATGCTGACGATTTGATGGACGAAATGGTGGCAACGGCAAAATCCGTCTCCGAAGAACTTGGTAAGGCTAAGGATTTGTCGCCAGAAGATGCCGACAAGCTCTATCACACCATCGGCTTGGGTGCCTTGAAGTATTTCATCCTGAAGGTTGACCCGAAGAAGACCATGCTCTTCAATCCGGCTGAATCCATTGACTTTAACGGCAATACTGGTCCGTTTGTGCAATATACTCACGCCCGTATCTGTTCGGTTTTGCGTAAGGCGGAAGAAATGGGCGTAAAACTCGATAAGGAAGTGAAGATGAATGATTTGCAGCCAAAGGAAAAGGAAATCATCGTGATGATGTACGGCTGGCCGATGGTCTTGAACCAGGCGGCAGAAAACCGCAGTCCAGCCATGATTGCCAACTTCATCTTCGACTTGGCCAAGGAATTCAACCAGTTCTATCAGGATTGCCCGATTTTGAAAGAATCAGCCGATGTGGAGCGCCGTCAGTTCCGTCTGCAGATTTGCGACATGGTGGCCGCCTTGCTGAGAAATGCTTCTGAATTGTTGGGAATCGGAATGCCGAACAGAATGTAATCTTGTAGAGACGCGATTCATCGCGTCTCTTTATATTTTTTTGATTCAATGAATGTCTTTTATATCCCGGATGCGGTTGAGGGTCTGAACACCCTTTCGGAGGACGAATCCAAGCATTGCGTCAAGGTGTTGCGCATGACCGAAGGCGAACGCTTCTGCGTGTCCAACGGCAAGGGCTTTCTCTTTGATGCTGAATTGGTTGAGGCTTTGCCGAAACGTGCTTCCGTCAATTTGACCAATCAGCGCAAAGGCTACGACCATTGGAATTTCAATTTGGAGATTGCCATCGCGCCGACCAAACTGAACGAGCGCATGGAGTGGTTTCTGGAAAAGGCAACTGAAATCGGCATCGACAGAGTCAGGTTGTTTACATCATATCATTCGGAGCGTCGTGCTGCCAATGTGGAGCGTTTCGAAAAGGTGATGGTGGCGGCCATGAAACAATCCATCAAGTCGCGATTGCCGATTGTCGAGGATATTGTGCCGTTTGACAAACTCGTCAAGCAGCCTTTTGAGGGACAGAAATTCATTGCTTGGATTGATGACGATGTCACTGAAAAACTGTGCGACTTATATAATAAAGGTGAAAACGTGTTGATCCTGATTGGGCCGGAAGGCGATTTCAGTCCAGAGGAAGTGGCGTTAGCCAAGGAAAACGGCTTTGTTCCATGCAGTTTGGGTGATGCCAGATTGCGAACGGAAACGGCAGCCTTGGTTTCCTGCCATACGATACAATTGATAAATCAAATGCGGAATGGATAACGCGCTCGCCCTGAAAGGGCAGCTTGAAACAGCAAAAGGCAAGTGAACGTAGTTCACGACACCTTTTGCGAAATAAGGGAAAAGATAGAAAAACGCCCTGAAAGGGCAAACTAAAAATATGAGGAAAATATTGATAATCATATTGTTTGTAACGATTTCTACAATGGTCTCCGCCCAGCAACTCAACATCGCTTTGTTGAAATACCGTGGCGGTGGCGACTGGTACGGCAATCCGACCTCAATGCCAAATCTGGTGCGTTTTTGCAATCAGGAAATCGGTACCGACATCAATCCCGAAGTGCCGACGGTTGAGCCATCCAGTCCTGACATTTTCAATTATCCGTATGTTTACATGACGGGTCACGGCAATGTGGTTTTCGATGCCGTTGAAGCGCAAAATCTGCGTAACTATCTGATTGGCGGTGGTTTCCTTCACATTGATGATAACTACGGCATCCGTCAATACATTGAACCGCAGATGAAAAAGGTGTTCCCCGAATTGGATTTTGTGGAGTTGCCTTATTCGCATGAGATTTTCAAGGAACCTTATAGTTTCCCGAATGGCTTGCCCAAAATTCACGAGCACGACAACAAGGCACCACAACTGTTTGGATTGATTTACGATGGCCGTTTGGTGTGCATCTTCACCTACGAATGTGACCTTGGCGATGGTTGGGAAGACCAGCGTGTTCACCACGATTCGCAGGAAACGCGCGAAAAGGCTTTGAAAATGGGTGCCAATATTTTGAAGTATGTCTTTACGATGTAGAGATGTTGCGTAACGTCTCTGGTAGACATCAGAATAAAAATAGGCATTTATATACCATTTGACTTGTAAAAATTTCATGATAGCCATTAAGTTATGATGGATAATTGACTTAAGATCCCCATCTTTCATCCGTACTACATTTTCCACAAATGTTAAATGTTAAAATGTTAAATCGACCTCCAAAAAAGTGCCGCATTTTGCGTTAAAACGATAAATTGACACTGATTTTCGCGTGCGCGCGATATATATAATGTAATTATGATTAATAGAAAGAAGAGAGAAAGAATAGAAGTGCAAAATATTGAAATCCATAGTGTTGGGTTTTTATTGACGGAGTTTGGAAACGATAAATGTGTGCATTTAACGTTTTAACATCTTAACGTTTTAACACTTTGACACCCATTCGGAAAAAATATCGTTTTTCATTTTTCTAACTAGGGAAATTTTTTTCTCTAACTAGGGAAATCATTTTTGACTTTCAGAGTGCCCGAAATGTTAAATGTTAAAACGTTAAATGGATGGTCTTCCGACTTCCGTGAAGCCATCGACTTTTCGGCTTACATCTATCACATTAGGTCAAAAAATGTATTATTCTCCCAAAAATAGTAGTTTTGCCATGCTGGTCGCGCGGACACATGGC
>NZ_JBADWU010000063.1:0-47930 GCF_056203535.1 Candidatus Limimorpha sp.
ATGATGCTGAAATCGATGGTGATGAATACCATATCAACATGGCCCAGTTCAACGCTGGCGTGTACATGGTCCGCATCGCTACTGAAAACGGCGTTAGCACACAGCGCGTTACTGTCGTTAAATAAATGAAATGATTTGGGACACGTGTAGAGACGTGACATGTCGCGTCTCTACCGCCCCAAACCAAATCATATACGGCAAAACGAAACGGAAGGGCGACCCTGAATAAGGGCCGCCCTTCTTGTTTTTTTCAAACACGAATTACCATCAAATTCCACGAATTATTCATTAATTATTCTTGCTTCCGACGTTCCTCGTTTTCTGGCCATTCACACCGCGAAGGCCGTCACTCCCGCGAAGGCGGGAGTCTCCTTCGCTTATCGGAACGTTCAAAAGAGGAGACCCGAACCGAAACCATTCCACAAAACATGCCTTTTGGTCGGATTTTTTGGAACGTAAAGACGCACGGCCGTGCGTCTCTACATGCCAACAGGTTGTGATAAGTAGGTGAGCAAAGTTAGTTTACATAAAAGGCACAATGCTTCGACCCTTCGACAAGCTCATGGAGCAAGGCTCAGTAAGCTTATTGTCCGCTCATTGAGCCTGTCGAAATGAGTGAATTAATTCCGACCACTTACTTATTAAACCGTGATCCCCAATTGTAGGAAAGGAAGAACGTGAGGAAAAAACGCCTGTCGCGTTGTGAGTCGATGATGGAAACGCCCATTGGATAGCATTCTGCCACTACACCGAAATTGATGGCTTGATACCGGGTGCGTGATGTGCCGATGTCGAAACTGAGTCCGCCTTTCACATGGATTCCGGGAGAAAGGCGTATTTCGTTGAATCCTTTGGTTATAGGAGCTTTCCCCACAATGTCAAGCCATTGGCTTTGATCGTCGAAAGTCCTTTCCTCGATGACTTCACTGTATTCGATGTTGGGATTGCCTTTGTAGACCAGAACATAGTAATAATAAGGCTTTTGCAAAGCCAACGACACGCCGCCTTCGTAAATCCACCGCAATTCGATGCCGCCCCAGTATGGTTTCCCGTAAATGCGTTTTTCTTGGCCGTAGCCGAAACGGAATCCAAACACGGTGTTTAGTTTGCCGTAAACGAATGGACGTGCCAATGTGCTTGCATAGCCCGAAAGCAGCCTGACTTCTTTCAGTGAATTGAGCGTAAAAAACTCTGTCTCCCAATTACTTGTTGTATAGATGTTCTTGATTTTTCCAATCTTGAACCCCAAACCGAAGCCTTGCGAATGAATGCCTATGTTGAAGGAATTCTGATGATTGTAAATGAGTTTCTCCTCTATGGGAGTGTCGTTTTGCGAATCAATGGCAATCTCCTGGCCATGCAATAAAATAGGGCACGCTGCCAGCAGCGCGAACAATAAAACTCTAAAAACCGGTTTTTTCATGGCATTATCGTTTTAGTGCCTCCGGCGAGCCTGATCAGTAGCGAGTCTCTTTTTGATATTTTTGAGATTCTCCGTAGGCAGGGCAGCCTGAATTCGATCTGCAAGCTGTCATAAGAATACCCGATACAAATGCTACTAATAAAGCTATGGCTATTTTTTTCTTCATGGAATTGAAATTTGATTTGCAAATTAACGACTTTTTATCGGAATTATTTCCATCTTTGCAGATTATTTTATCGGATAATTTGACAAATGGATGCTTTTGCGTTTTGAAATGTTCTTGGCATGATGGCTTGAAATGCTTTTGCTTTTTGAAACAAGAACTGAAAAAATAAAATGAATTGAGTTTATATATCACTAAATCAATATATTATGGAAATTCGAAAACCTGACATAGACGAAAGTTGGTACAAAGTGTTGCGTGAACAATTCGAAGCACCTTATTTCGCCGATTTGAAGTCGTTTCTGGTCGAGGAAAAACAGCATTATGCCGTTTATCCTCCCGGAAGACTGATTTTCAATGCTTTTAACCTGACGCCTTTCGATAAGGTGAAGGTCGTCATTTTGGGACAAGACCCTTATCATGGTCCGGGGCAGGCGCATGGACTTTCTTTCTCAGTGCCCGATGGCGTGCAGTTTCCGCCGAGTCTGCTGAACATTTTCAAGGAACTGAACAATGATTTGGGCATTCCGATGGCACATTCGGGGAATTTGGAAAAGTGGGCGAGGGAAGGTGTGCTGCTCCTGAACGCGTCTTTGACTGTCCGAGCCGGACAAGCGGCCTCACATTCGCGTCATGGCTGGGAGACTTTCACTGATGCTGCTATTCGTGCCTTGTCGGAAGAACGTGAGCATCTCGTGTTTATCCTTTGGGGAAATTATGCCATTGCAAAACGTGCATTGATAGACCCATTCAAGCATTTGATTCTTACTTCCGTGCATCCTTCGCCACTCTCGGCAAGCCGTGGTTTCTTTGGTTGCCACCATTTTTCGAAGACGAATAATTATTTGATAGAACATAACATAGAACCTATTGATTGGAAATTGGATTGATTTTTGGGCTGTCAGTTGTCGGTTATCAGTTGTCAGTAACTGAAAACCGTGAACCGATAACTGAAAGCCATTGATTCTTTAATTCGTCATTTCGACAAGCTCAATGAGCGGTGTGAATCTTTGAATCTTTAAATTTTTGAATCTTAAATCTTTAAATCTTAAATCTTTAAATCTTAAATCTTTAAATCTTTGAAATTAAATCTTTAAATTACTCCCTTATGCGCGAAATCGTATTTGCAACAAACAATAAGAACAAGCTGGCAGAAATGCGTCAGATAATGGATGGCCTTTACCATGTCATGAGCCTTGAGGAATTGGGCTGCCATGAAGAAATCATCGAAGATGCCGACACAATTCAAGGCAATGCCAAAATCAAGGCGGATTATATCACGAATAACTATCATGTGGATTGTTTCGCTGATGACACTGGCCTTGAAGTGGAAGCCTTGAATGGCGCTCCCGGCGTGTATTCGGCGCGTTATGCGGGCGAGCATTGCAGTTATCAGGACAATGTGAAAAAAATGTTGAATGCCATGAAAGGCTGCGAAAACCGAAAGGCTGCATTCCGCACGGTGATTGCCTTGAACCTGAATGGCGAGACTTATTATTTTGAAGGCCGTTGCGATGGCCAAATCACCAGGGAACAACGCGGTTCGGAAGGCTTCGGCTACGACCCGATTTTCCAGCCTGATGGCTTCGACAAGACTTTTGCCGAATTGGGTAGCGAAGTCAAGAATAGCATCAGTCATCGTGGACGGGCAACACGGAAATTGATTGAGTTTTTAAAAACACATGTTATTTCGGAAAAATGATTACTTTTGCAAAAAATATTAGAGATGAAATTAGGTCAGCAAATTAGAATTAGTCCTTATTTGACTCATTTGAGCAAGTGGATAGTTGGAGAAATCATTGAGATTGAAGATAATCCGTTTAGAGGAACGGTCGTGGCTGCAAAAGATGATCTTGGACGTATCTTTTGGGGCGAGGTAGATTATTTTGAACCCGTAAACGAAGAGTTATGTTTGCAATAGCATTCGATCTGGTGGTTGCCGAGTTGAACAAAAACTATGGAGAACCGTACAATAATGCTTATTATGAGATAAAGCAAGTGCTGGCTGAATACGATTTTGTCAACTTGCAGGGAAGTGTTTATTTAACCACGAATCCAAGTCTTGCAAATCTTTATAATGCTATACAGGCCTTGAGTAGCATAGATTGGTTCAGGGATTCAGTCCGTGACATTCGGGGTTTTAAAGTCGAAGATTGGTCTGATTTTACGGAATCGGTGAAACATCCTGAAAGAAATATTCCAAAACAAAGGAGAAGGAAGTGATTTGCCAATCGGATTTAAATCAGAAAAGCCGTGACTGCTCACGGCTTTTCTATTTGTAGAGACGCGATTTGTCGCGTCTCAATTCATAAAGGTGGAATTATATTTTCTCTCGAATCATCTGCATGGCTTTCGGCAGTCCGTCGGCATTGCGGCCACCTGCCACGCACAAGGTCTTCTGACCGCCACCACCGCCTTGGATTTCCTTGGCGACTTCGCGGATTGTTTTTGTAGCATCCAAGCCTTTGGCATCGGCAAAGGCTTCTGGTAACAGCAGGCACAGCGAAGGCTTGCCTTCGTTGATGGAACCGAGAATGGCAATGGTGTTCTCGTTCATTTGCTTCAGTATCAGGGCAATGTTGCGGAGCTGGTCGCCGGTGCAGTTCAGCGTGTCGATAATCAGTTTGCAGCCTTCGTAGTCGGTGGCTTTCGCCATCAGTTTTTCGGCCATGTTTTGAGCCTTTTCCTGCATCAGGTGTTCCACTTCTTTCTTCAAGGCTTGGTTCTGTTCGGCCAGCGATTCGACGGCTTTCACCACATCGTTGCCTTTCACGATTTCCTTGATGCGTCCCAATTGGTCGAGGTTATCATTCAGATATTGCTCGACGGCTTCGCCCGTGATGGCTTCGATACGGCGCACACCGGCAGCAATGGCGCTTTCAGCAACGGTTTTGAATGTGCCGATATTGCCCGTGGCCGAGGTGTGTGTGCCGCCGCAAAGTTCCATGGAGTAGTTCTTGTCAAACATCACGACGCGGACTTTGTCGCCGTATTTTTCACCGAATAATGCAGTTGCGCCCAAGGCTTTGGCTTCGTCAACCGGAATGTCAACGAGGGTCTCGTTTTTGATGTTTTCCCTGATTTTGCGGTTGACAATGTCTTCCACCTGACGGATTTCTTCAGGTGTCATCTTGGCAAAGTGACTGAAATCGAAGCGCAGACGCTGGTCATCGACCAAAGAGCCTTTTTGTTCGACGTGTGTGCCGAGGACTTGACGCAATGCAGCGTGCATTAAGTGCGTGGCACTGTGGTTGTTGGCAATGCGTTGGCGACGTTCTGTGTCAATTGTTGCCGTGAATTCCATTTCAGGATTCTGAGGCAGTTGCTCAGTGATATGAATAGCCAGATTGTTTTCCTTGATGGTGTTCAAGATCTTTATGGTCTCGTTTTCGGAAACCAAAACACCAGTGTCGCCGACTTGTCCGCCCATTTCGGCATAGAAAGGCGTGCGGTCGAGGACGATTTCGAAATGAGTCTTCTTCTTTTCCGTCACTTCGCGGAAACGGAGAATGTTGCAAGTAGCCGAAGTCTCGGTGTAACCGATGAATTGCGTTGGTTGTTCGGTTTCTTTCACCACGACCCAGTCGCCATTGGCTTTTTCGGCGGCCTTGCGTGAACGGTTCTTTTGTTCGTCGAGGTTGGCCTTGAAGCCTTCCATGTCGACTTCCAGACCTTTTTCCTGAGCCATGAGGTTGGTGAGGTCGATAGGGAATCCGTAGGTGTCGAACAACTCAAATGCAAATTTGCCGTCGATGTTTTGACCTTTGTTTTGTTCGCAATAGCCTTCAAAACGCTTGATGCCTTGTGCCAAAGTGCGGAGGAAAGAGGCTTCTTCTTCGCGGATGACCTTGGTGACAAGTTCCTGCTGTGTCTTGATTTCCGGGAAGTTATGCTCCATTTGGCCGACAAGGATAGGCAGAAGTTTGTAAACGAAAGGCTCGTCGAAGTTAAGGAAAGTGAAGCCGTAACGCACGGCACGGCGCAACACGCGGCGGATGACATAACCGGCGCCGTTGTTGGACGGCAGTTGTCCATCGGCGATGGCGAAGTTGACGGCACGCAAGTGGTCGGCGATGACACGCATGGCGACATCAATCTTCTCTTCCTTGCCGTAAGCGAAACCTGACATCTTAGCCAGTTCCTGAATGAGCGGCTGGAAAATGTCGGTGTCGTAGTTCGAGGTCTTGCCTTGCAGCACGCGGACCAGACGCTCGAAGCCCATGCCGGTATCGACATGTTTTGCTGGCAGTTCCACGAGCTGGCCGTTAGCCAAACGGTTGTATTGCATAAACACAAGGTTCCAGATTTCAATCACTTGCGGGTCGTCCATGTTGACGAGGTCGCGGCCAGGAACCTGAGCGCGGGCGGCATCGTCGCGGAGGTCGACGTGGATTTCGGAGCAAGGACCGCAAGGACCGGTTTCGCCCATTTCCCAGAAGTTATCGTGCTTGTTGCCGTAGATGATGCGGCTTTCATCGACATGTTCAAGCCAGTAGTTATAGGCTTCCATATCAGGGCCTTGGCCGTCTTTTTCATCGCCGCCAAAAACGGTGACATACAATTTGTCTTTGTCAATTTTCACGATTTCGGTCAGGTATTCCCAAGCGTAGGCAATGGCTTCCTTTTTGAAATAGTCGCCAAACGACCAGTTGCCGAGCATCTCGAACATGGTGTGGTGATAGGTGTCGTGGCCAACTTCTTCCAAATCATTATGTTTGCCTGAAACGCGAAGGCATTTCTGCGTATCGCTGGCACGCTTGAATTTGGCAGGTTGGTTGCCCAAAAAGATGTCCTTAAACTGGTTCATGCCAGCATTGGTGAACATCAGGGTTGGGTCGTTTTTCACTACGATAGGTGACGAAGGAACAATGGTATGTTCCTTGGAACGGAAAAATTCCAAAAAGCTGTTTCTGATTTCAAATGCGTTCATTTATGTAGGTATTATTATTTGTCATTAAAAAAGCGTGCAAATTTAGGTTAATTTTTTCTATTTTTGCACGCATGAAACGCCAGAAATACATATTCAATCATAAGACATTGAGTTTTGAGAAGTACAAATTGCCTGCAAAGGCAGTCATTGGGCGTGTTCTTTTGGCAGTGTTAATGTTTGGTGGCTTCGCTTTTCTGTTTGCGTTCCTTTTGTATACGTTCTTCAGTTCGCCGAAGGAAAAAATGCAGGCACGCGAATTGGAATACATGAAGCTGCAATACGAAATCCTGAACGACAAACTCAACAACATGGAGACTTTGCTGGCCGATATGGAAGACCGCGACGATAACGTGTATCGTGTTGTGCTTGAGGCAGAACCGATTCCGCGCTCGGTGCGTCGCGCAGGTTATGGCGGTCCTCATCGCTACGACCACCTTTATGGATATTCCAATTCCGATATTGTGGCGAGTGCCTCAAAAAAACTTGATATTATCGCAAGCCGCATGTTTGCCCAGTCGGAGTCGTATGACGAGGTTTTCGAAATGGCACGCAACAAGTCGGAAATGTTGAGCAGCATTCCGGCCATTATGCCCATGAAAACCAAGGACTTGAAGTATATTTCCTCATATTTTGGCTATCGTCCCGACCCGATTGACAACGTGGTCAAGTTTCACAGTGGCATCGATTTTTCTGCCAATGAAGGTGTCAGCGTTTATGCTTCGGGCAATGGCAAAGTCGTTGAAGTGGAAACGACGCGATGGGGCTATGGAAAAATGATAACTATCGATCATGGTTATGGCTACAAGACGCGATACGCGCATTTGAAGAATTTTGCAGTGCGTAAGGGACAGAAAGTGACGCGCGGACAAGTGATTGGCCGTGTGGGAAAAACAGGCAAGTCGACAGGCTCGCACCTGCATTACGAAGTGCTAAAAAATGATGCCCCAATTGACCCGATGCACTTCTTTTTCAACGACTTGACGCCTGACCAATACGAAAAGATTCTGGAACGGTCGACGATTCCGACAAAAACAATGGACTAATTATGGAAGAGAACAAATCAGGAAAATATTATTACAGCATCGGTGAAGTGGCCGATATGTTTGGTGTCAACACCTCGATGATTCGTTATTGGGAGAAGGAATTTGATGTGTTGCGTCCGCGCAAGAACAAGAAAGGCAACCGCCTTTTTACGGAACGCGATGTGCGCTATGTGCATGTCATTTACCATCTTACGAAGGTGAAAGGCTATACTTTGGCAGGTGCAAAACAAGCCTTGAAAGACAAATTCAGCGATTACGAAGAGCGCATGATTTTGCTTGAGACCCTTGACAAAACGCGCAATTTTCTCTTGTCGTTGGATAAAAGCCTTGCTGAAAAACAGAAGGAACTGAAACAACAGCTGTAATCGGATTTGCGATTTAGTTTTTCATTTCATTTTATTCCACCAAAATCTTCTTCACCGTTGTCTGTTTGCCTGAAACGAGACGGATGAAATAAAGCCCTTTGGTAAGGCCGTCAATTTCAATCTGCTGGCCGCCGATGGCACTTCCTGAATCAATCAGTTGTCCTAATCTGTTGAAAATGGCGTAGTTGAACGAAGCGCAGTTTGTCTTGACATTCAGCACTCCATGTGTCGGATTCGGATAAATGCTGAATTTGATTTCCATGTCATCGACGCAAAGCACCCCGACTTCAACGACAGCGTAACTCGGTTCGGAATAATGGCCTTGGTTGTCGGTGGCAATGACGCTGTAGGTATAAATGCCGTCGGCTAAGGTCTCGGTGAATTGAGTGTTGCTTTGACGCGTTATTTCGAATCCGTTGCGCTCAATGATATAGGTGTAGTTTGATGAAAGGGCGTCCCATGACAAGGAGACCGTGTTGCAGTTGACGGCAGTCATGAGGTTCTCAACGGGTGGCATGTTGTAAATGACCGAGGTGGGCGGGAATTGTATGTCGTCAACCCAAGCGCAGTCTTCGCCTTGTGCCGAGGAAGCGTCTTTCGAATAGACCCAGCGCAAGAGGTGAGTGCCGGCGGAAATAGGGAAGATGGCTTTTTTCCATTCATGGTCTTGATAACCTGACCACGCGCCCATTTCGGTATTGTCGATGTAGAAAAGCAGTTTGTCGCAGTTGGTTTCTGATGATGTCTTTTTCCAGAAACTGATTTCGCCTTCGTTGGCAACTTGCAGCGTCAGAATCATGTCGGATGTGTGGTTGTTGGTTGTGGCACCCGAACGTGCGGCGTAGCTCCCACTATGGACTTCATCACTGACGATTGTCCAAGCGTTGCCGCTGAACATCCAGTTGTATTTTTCAAAATCGCCGGTTTCAAAGTCTTCCTTGTCTGCACCAATGATGATTAAGGTGCTGCCATTCAGTGAATAAAGTCCTGTTGAAGCAACGAAATCAATTTCGTAGGCGGTGCCGTTGGTAGCGTTTCCACTAATGCTGAATGGCATTTCGATAGTGGCGAGGCCATTGGCCGGAATACTTGAAAAACTATAGGATGTGTGGTTGAAAACAATGTCGCTGGTGC
This sequence comes from Candidatus Limimorpha sp., assembly GCF_056203535.1. Lineage (NCBI taxonomy): Bacteria > Pseudomonadati > Bacteroidota > Bacteroidia > Bacteroidales > Candidatus Limimorpha > Candidatus Limimorpha sp. Next base: position 9,059 of record NZ_JBADWU010000063.1, read on the forward strand.
TGCTGAAAGGAATCAAAACGCCATTTGGTGATGTGCTGCTGCCTTCATTTTTGATTTTGATGATTAAAGTTCCGTTTTGCCCAGGCGTGTTGCTGCCTGTGGTGGCGGCATCAGCCAAAGCCAATGATGGTGCGTGAAGAACGGCATTGAAACTGCTCGTCCACGAACCTTGCGCACAGGAACAGACCAAGGTGAAAGTGGCTGTCGTTTCGTCAATTATGTTGTTGGCGGTTTGCAGAGTGAACAAATTGTTGATGGCAAAATGTTCGCCGACGGCAAGTGTTGCAACGTGTGCCACACTGTCGATGACTTCCACGAAATCGGAATTTGAATATAATGTAACCGTGATGTCGCTTGCGTTTTCAACGCCAGCGTTTTTGATGGTGATGTTGAGTCCAGTGGTTTCATCAAAGTCGATTTGTCCGTTTTCATCGTTGACGGAATAAGTGTCGAGCATGACGAATGGTCCTTCCAATGGCACGATTTCCATGTCGTGCATGTAAGTCACTTTGTTGTAACCGATGATGGTCAATGTGGCTGTGCCGACGTTTTGCAATGAGTTGAAATTGAGTTCCGCAGCACCGTTTTGAATGTAGCTTGAGGCAAGCACTTCGCCATCGATGCTAAGCGTTGCAATGCCGAAATCGATATCAGCGGTGAGGTTGAGTTTGTCCAAACCGATCATCAGCACGTCGGGTGTGCAGGTCACGTTCATTTCGGTTGGATTGGTGGTGCGCAACAGCAGCGATGGGTCGCCGAAGAGCAGCCAAGTGTCGTGCGTGATGCCGTAGTCGCTGGGTGCGGCATCAAGGATGTACTCGTTGCCGTTGAGCATGGTTCCGCCCATGGTGTGGTTGTAAAGGTCGGCATCGCGCCATTCGGTGAGGATGGCGTTCATTTCGTCTTGGCCGTATTGCGGGGGTGCCCACGATTGATTGATGCAGGAGAAAATGCCGCCGATGGCACCGGTTGGTGCGCCCGTGGTGTTGTCTTTGGCACGCATCCAGGTCTCGGCAAAGCAAGGCTGATAATAGTTGAATTTACCATTCAGGCAAGCCACGGAAATGATGAAAGGCCATTTGTAATCGTTGGTCAGGTTATTGACACGGCTGTTGTTGTAACTGCAAACAAACCAACTGGTTTCGGAGCCGTGATTGCAGTAATTGCAGATGCCGACACCAGCGTTGAAATCCTGGTCTAATTGGGTGGCGGTCGGGTTGTTGTAACGGTCGTAGCGTTGCGAAATCTCGGTGTAGGTGTAGTGCATCAGGGTGTCGCGGATGAAATCAATGTGCTGCCAATCCAATTCTCCGTGGTGGCCCATGCCTTGACCGTCGGTTGAGCCGATGCCTACGCCTTTGTCCAGCCAATCCAAACCTGCCGGAATATCGCGCTCGTAATAAATCACTTTGTTGACATGGTTTTCGACATCGGCAACGCTTTCGACTGAAAATCTGCCCACAAACACCTCAATATAGTGGTCGTTGCCTTCCAGTTGGCCGAACCAGCTGTCTGTGTATCCCGTTGAAATCGGGGATGGCGTAATGTCGTTGTAATCGCCGACAAGCAGCACAAATTCGAGGTTGTCGTTCTGATATTTGTTTCTGATATAGGACTTTATGTTTTCGGCATTGTTGCCGCCAGCCTCGGTCACGCTGACCATTTCGGTTGGCCTGCCGGAAATGTTTTTCCATTCGACGAAAGGCTGCATGGCTTCCTGGTATTGCTCAGGACAAATGACCAGCATGGTGCCGCGGTCTTCAATGAAAGTGTATTTTTCGCCTGTCTTTCCGAAATTGATGAAGCGTCTTTGATAGTAATGCTGTATTTCGGCATCACTTTTTATGCTGTTTGATTTTCTTTCAATCTTCTGATTTTCACCATTATCGCTCACTTTTTCCATGACGATGGTCATTTTTGTGAAGACGCGCAAGATTTTTGTGATTGGATTATAGGCAAAAGGCGTGACCAAAATGTTTTGTCCACGGAAATCGCGGCTGATGTAGGGTGCATCGAGTATGGCGGTTTTTTCAGGATAGAAAGCATTTTGCTGATAGACTTCACCGTAGGTGTAAGGCACATCTTCAGGATTGACTTGACGGCTGAGGTTGCCTTTTGATGGAGCAATCTCAATATTTTCAAAATCAGTGTATTCGCAATTGGAAACCGAAACCTTCATCTCGGCTTTGTCGCCAATGATGACGGGAATAGGGTAGTGCGGCAAATCGGGGCAACCTGCTTCAAGGCGTGAAACCATTTCGGGCACTGAAACGATGTTTTGGACACCTTGCGGCGTTGCAACGTTTGTCGTGTGAAATCCGTCTAATTTGAATTGTATAATGATTTGCTTTTCACTGCTTGAAATCAATTCCGTTTTCGGGGCTGTGGCTTTTCCGCTGCCTGTATTGTGCCATTCTTGTGCAATGCAATTGATTGTCAATAAGATGGCTATGAGTGTTATAATGTGCTTTCTCATTTTTGCTAATGGTTTTTTTTGTTTTGGGTATTACTCAATTACACAATCTTCAATTCTGCATTGGTGCTCCTTGGTGTCGGGGTCGTAGTTTATTCCCACAAAAAGCAAATCGCCACGGTAGTGTTCCAAAAGGTCATCGTATTTCTTTTCCTTAATCTGATTAATGGCCGATTCGGCTGACTTGTTGTTTTTCAGCTCGATAATCATGGCAGGAATGTTCGGAACGTAAGGAATCAAAGCTAAATCTGCGTAACCCTTTCCCGTCGGCAGTTCCTTGATGACGGTGTATTTGAGGTTGGCGTAGAAATAGGCTAATCCGATGGCACTTTGGAATAAGGCTTCGTTGTTGTAAGTCAGCGGATTGGTGGCGCGGATGTGAGCCTCTGTCAAAGCTTCGGCTACAGCTTTTTCGTCCTTGTTAATCGTGGCTTCGAGAAGCCGTTTGGAGTCTTCCACAATCTTGATTATGGGTTTGTATTCTTGTTCGTATTGCACGGAAATTTTCCACTGCTTGCGGATTTCCTCATTCGGTATATAACAGAGCTGTGTTTCCCTGTCGTAGGCCAGATAGCCTAAATGTATCAGATAGGTGAATACATCGTCCTTTGAACGGAAATCCGTCATCGTGTTCAGATACGACTCCACTTCAACATGCACTTTCCCGCCGCCAATCATAGTGACGATATCGTCTTTCATGCCGTTGAAATTCATAAGGATGTAGAGCTTCAAGGCCTCGTAAGAACCTGTTTGTGTCCAGTAGCTGCCAAATTCATGGTTCATCATGGCACTCACCACCGAACGGGGACTGAAAACCTCCTTCACGGTCTTTAAATCATAGCCGTCATACCAGCGTTTACATTCTTCGTAGTCCATGCCGTATTGTTCACAAAGGCCTTTTGTCTCCTCAGCCGTGAAACCCACGAATTCGGCAAGATTCATTGGATTTGTCATTGAATACTCGTTGAAAAGATTGAGTTTCGATTGGATTTTGTCGCGGACAATAGGCAGAATGCCAGTTAGATAGGCAAGTGAAATGGCAGGGCTTAGTATCGAATTCTTGAAAAGTGAGTTAAGGAATCTAAGATATTCGTTAAATAGAGTGTCGGGCACTTTTTCGCGAACAAGAACATCGTATTCATCGATGATGATGACGAAAGACTCTCCTGTTTCTGAATATGTTTTCAGCAAGGCGCTGGCAAGTGAATCGTTGAGTGAAAACTGAAGTCCGAATTGTTTTTCCAGTTCCTTTTTCACAGATTCACTCATAGCGTCAATCAATAGTGAAGGATCTTTTAGCATCATGTATTCGGCATTCAAATCCAACTTAATCACATTCAGTTTGTTGAGATAGGTCTTGTAGCTTTCATCTTGTGCGATTTTCAAATCCTTGAAAAGCTCCCTTGAATCGCAACCCTTTGAATAATAGGCTGCAATCATGTTGCCCGCCATGCTTTTCCCAAAGCGGCGAGGACGGGAAACACACACGAATTTTTCTCTTGAATTGACAAGAGTGTTTAGATTCGCAATTATCATCGACTTATCAATGAAAACCTTTGCATTGCGGTCTTGCCGAAGCATTTCGTTGTTTGGATTTAAATATATGCCCATGACTTTCAAGTTTTTGAAACTGCAAAAATAGAAAAAGATGAAGAAAAAAGGAAGAAGGGACATGGAAAAAGATGATAAAACCAGAAAAGCCCGCCCGAAGGCAGGCTTTTCATTCAGTATGGAAAAACGTGTTATTCAACCACAATCTTTTCAACGCTGGTCTTTGAACCTGCGGTGAGGCGGATGAAGTAGATGCCCTTAGCCATGCCGCTGACGCTGATTTGCTGTGCGCCTTGAGCTGTTCCGTTGGCAACCTGCTGTCCCATGCCGTTATACATCACATAGCTGTATTTGGCATCGCCACCATTAATATTTAAGGTGTTGTTGACAGGGTTAGGATAGATGCTGAACTCGGCTTCGTTTTCATCGACATCCAAATCTACGGTAACCAAAATGTTTTCCGGCAGTGATTCTCCGTTGGAATAAATGGCCGTAACGCTGTAGTTGGTTTGCTCGTAAGGAATTTCATCGGTGAAGCTGGTGTCTTCGGTTTCGGCTATGACAATACCGCAGCGAGCAATGCGATATCTCTGGGAGGCAAAATTGCCATGCCATGTCAAAGTGACATTGGTGCCTTCAACAGAAGCTGCAAGATCTGTGACAGGGCTGAAAGGGTCGTTGGCCGAACCGGCGCAGTCAACGTCAAATTCATAGTTCTGCTGGTTGTCTTCCTGATGGATGATGCCTCCATTTTCATATTTGATGGTATATGAACATTCGTATGGCCATGTGTCTGGATGGAAATAGACGTTGACGTGAACGCCCTTGCCAATAGTGCGTACAAATGTCGCGGTGTAACCATTGACGATTGTCATGTATTCAGCTGGTGTTCCGTCGCTGTAGGTCACATGGAGTTTGTTGCCGTTCCAACCATCTCCGTATTGGTCGTAGAGGATGAATTCAACATTGCAGGCGTTCCTCACAGTGCAAGTGCCTCTGTCAAGGACATTGTTGTCGGATTCCATAATGAATGAGAATGGAAGCGGTTCAGTATCAGGGAAGTTGGGCTGGGTAGTCGCTGTGAAAACACCTGTTACTTCGCCTCCGACCTCAACGGTGCCTAAATCCACTTGAGCGTCTGCAATAAACGCATGTATGCTTTCCGAATAGGCCCATAAGCTGGCATTCGTTGCCTTGTAATGACCGACATTCTTGAATGTGGGAGCCAAAGTTATATTTGCGCCGGGAATGTATCCTTGTGGGTAAGAGCATCCAATTAATTCGAATGCGGCTTCACCGGCAGTGAAGGTGATTTCCCCATGCCAGGCCTTATCGCCACAGGTCATCTTGACTTTGACGGTCCATGCTTCGCTATCTTCAGCGTACTCCCAGGTTTTGACAGAGAATGCATTTTCGAGGGTGATGGTCTCGTTGGGCTGTATGACGCCCAAAGTGGCTGTGCTGTCGATGACTTCAAAAAAGTTCCAGCCACCATCTTGGAAGGAAAGGGTGATTTGGGTTTCGCCTTCCGTTGGATTGTAGCCAATATTCTTGAAACTTATGCTCACAGGGGTTAACTGATTGACACGAACGATTTCCGGTGTGTAGCCGACTACCTTAAGGAAAGGGCTTTCGGCAGGAGCGATTTCAACTTCCGCTTGGTAGGTCACCTTGTTGAAGCCGATGATGAGGAGTTCGGCGGTGCCGGTATGGGTCAATGGGTCGAAATGCATGACTCCGTTGCCGTCAATGATTTCTTGCGTAGCGATTATTTCTCCATCCATTGAGAGAATGGCGAGGGCGTAATTCTGATAAAAGTACCAATCGTCATCTTCAGTAATCGTGATTTCAAGTTCGTCCATGCCAATCATCGGTGAGCTTGGGTATAATGTCACGTTCATATCCTGAGGTATGGTGGTGCGGATCATCAGCGACGGATCACCGAACATAATCCAAGTGTTGTGGACTTCGCCATTGTCTTCAGGGCATGCATCGAGGATGTATTCATTACCATTGTGGAAACAGCTTCCCATGGTGTGGTTGAAGTGGTCCGATTCTCTGTATTCGCAGAGGATGTTATTCATCTCGTCCTGACCATATTGTGCAACATTCCATGACTGAAACAGCCATGGGAACATGCCGCCGATGGCACCGGTTGGAGCATTTGTGGTGCTGTTCGTGGCACGCATCCAGGTTTCGGCGAAGCAAGGCTCACCATAGCTAAAATTGCCGCTATAGTTGGAAACGGTGATAATCATAGGCCACATGTAGTCGTTGGTCAATGCGTTGACGCGTGCGTTGTTGAAGTCGCAAATGCCCCATCCGGTTTCAGAGCCCTTAGGGTTGCAGTAGTTGCAGATGCTGGCACCGTTGTTGAAGTCATTGGAGATGTCGTCAGCTGTCGGGTTGTCGTAATGCTCGTAGCGTTGTGAAACATTCCAGTAGGTGTAGTGCATGAGTGTATCGCGGATGTACTCGATGTGGCGCCAGTCGGATTCGCCGTAATGGCCGGTACCTTGGCCGTCGGTCGAGCCGATGCCAACACCATTTTCTAACCATTCCAAACCTGCAGGCATGTCGCGCTCGTAATAAAGCACCTTGTTGACGTGGGTTTCGACGTCAGCAACACTTTCAACCGAGAAACGGCCTACGAAAGCTTCAATGTAGTAGTCGTCGCCTTCCAATTGGCCAAACCAGTTGTCGGAATAATAATTGTAATCTATCATGTGAGGGGTAATGTCGTCGTAATCGCCAACGAGCAGGACAAACACAAGGTCCCTGTCATCATAATAGTTACGGATGTAAGCCTTGATGTTGTTGTCGTAGTTGCCACCGGCTTCATCAAGGCTGACCATTGTGGTGGGACGTCCCGACTTGTTTTTCCAATCAACGAATGGCTGCATGGCTTCCATATACTGTTCAGGGCAGATGACGAGCATTTCGCCTTGGTCTTCGATGAAAGAATACTTGGCTGTCTGCATCCCGAAGTTGATGAAACGGCGGTTGTAGGTGTTCTTCATTTCAGGATTGACCTTGATGGTGTTCGACTTGCGGGCGAGTTTCGGGTTATCGCCGTTGTCGCTCAGCTTGGTCATGGTGATGGTCATGCTGGTGAACACGCGTAAGGTCTTTGTCACAGGGTTGTAGGCGAAAGGCGTAACCATGATGTTCTGGCCACGGAAATCGCGGATGATGTAAGGAGCTTCCAAGTGAGCCTGCCCGGTTGGATAGAAAGCGTCCTGGCTGTACATTTCACCGAAGGTGTAAGGCACTTCGTCAGGGTTGACGTCACCTTTGATGATGCCTTTTGAAGGAGCGACTTCAATGTTGAAATCGGTGAATTGTGCATTGGATACCTTGACGCCCATTTCGGCCATGTCGCCGATGAGCACAGGGATAGGGAAGTGCGGCAGGTCGGGTTCTCCGGCAATCAGCGTGGAAGCCATCTTCGGAACGGAAATGATGTTTTGGGTTCCGTTAGGGGTCTCAACTCTTATGGTGTTGAAGCCTCCCAATGAGAAGTTGACAACAATCTGTTCCTCGCTGCTCGAAATCAGCTTGACTTGCGGCTGGACAGGCTTGTCGCTGCTCAGTGCAGTCCATTTTTGTCCGAATGTCACGAATGACATTACGGCAAGAATGAGTGTTAAGAAAGTTTTTTTCATTGTAAGATTAGTTTATAAAAAAACGGGAGACGACATGCGCCGTCTCCCGAATCGGTTATCATTCCTTATTCAACCACAACCTTTTCAACGCTGGTCTTTGAACCTGCGGTGAGGCGGATGAAGTAGATGCCCTTGGCCATGCCGCTGACGCTGATTTGCTGTGCGCCTTGTGCGGTGCCGTTGGCAACCTGCTGACCCATGCCGTTATACATCACATAGCTGTATTCGGCATTGCCACCATTAATATATAAGGTGTTGTTGACAGGGTTAGGATAGATGCTGAATTCGGCTTCGCTTTCTTCAACGCCGAGGTCGATGACAACCAAAACGCTTTCAGGCAGTGATTCGCCTTCGTCGTAAACGGCTGTAACACCATAGTTGTTTGTCATTTCAGCATCGACTTCGTCTTGGTATGTCGTTTCAGCGATTTCTTCAGCAATCATAATGCCGTTGCGATAGATGTTGTAGCTGATGGCATTTTCAGGAGCATCCCAAGTGAGGGTGACGACGTTGCCTTCAAGGTTTGCAACGAGGTTTTCGACAGGATTGAGGTCTTCGCCGATAGGGCCGCCGGCGCAGTTGACGTCAAATTCGTAGTCGTCTTGCTGACCATTGTGGATGATTGTGCCGTCTTCGTATTTGATGACGTATGAACATTCTTCTGACCAACTCCAACTTCCGCCGTCAATGAAAGTCACGTTGACGTGAACGCCATTGCCGATTTCTCGTTCAAATGTTACGGTAGAACCGCTGTTGAGTGTCATTTCTTCGTCTGGAGTTCCGTCGCTGTAGCGGACGCGGAGCTTGTTGCCGCTCCAGCCGTCGCCGTAGCTGTCGTTAAGGACGAAGAGTACCTTGCAGGCATTCTTCAAGGTGCCGGTGCCTTCAGCTGAAAGTTCGCCGTCGGCGGTCATATTGAATGTGAATGGAAGCTGCTCTGTTTCAGGGCAAGCAGCATCAACGGTGACATTGAAAACGCAGGTAGCAGTGCCGTCTGGTTCGATGGTGCCGACTTCAACGCTTTCATTTTCAAATGTCACGTATTCGCTTGTTGAAGCAATTGTGGCGAAAGCTGTGGTAGCCATGTAGTGACCGACATTCTTGAATGTGGCAGCCAAAGTGACGGTTTCGCCAGGAACAAAACCGGCAGGAGCAAAGAACTGACCGAATTCGAGAATGGCTTGAGCGGCAGTGATGATGGCTTTGCCGTTCCACACTTCGTTGCCACAAGTCATAGTGACATCGATGGTGAATCTGGTGCCGTCTTCAACGCCTTCGGCAACGATGAATGAGAAAGCGTTTTCGAGGTCGACGATTTCATTGCCTTGCATGACATCCAAAGTGGCCGTGCCGTTGATGATTTGCATACGTTCGTCATCGCAGGTGAGGACGACATCGGTGTTGCCTGTGGTCGGGTCGCTGCCGACATTCTTGAAGCTCATGCTCAGGCTGGTTTCATGATTGACAGCTGCGAAGGTTGGCATGTAGCTGCTAACGGTAACGAATGCGCCATCAGCAGGAATGATTTCGATTTCCTCATTGTAAGTCACCTTGTTGTAGCCGAGAATGACGAGGTTGGCATTGCCGACATTGGTCAATGGGGCAAAGGTAAGTGTTCCATTGCCACCAACGATTTTTGTCGAAGCAAGCACTTCACCATCCATTGAGAGGGTGGCAATAGCATAATCAGCGTCAACAGTGATGTCGAGTTCGCTCATGCCAATCAGCAGGGTGCTTGGGCTTAATGTCACATTCATTTCGGTCGGGTTGGTGGTGCGGACCATCATTGACGGATCGCCGAACAGAATCCAAGTGTTGTGCGTGTCGCCTTGGTCTTCAGGGCTTGCATCGAGGATGTATTCGTCGCCATTGAGGAAACAGCCGCCCATGGTGTGATTGTACAAATCGGCGCTGTGCCATTCGGTAAGGATGTCGATCATTTCGTCTTGACCGTATTGTGGAGGAATCCAAGGCTGTGAAATCCATGAGAACATACCGCCAACGGCACCAGTAGGAATGCTTTCGTCTTGATTGTTGGTAGCGCGGAGCCATGTCTCACCGAAGCAAGGCTGGTTGTGGTTGAACTTGCCGTTCAGACATGCTACTGAAATGACCATAGGCCACATGTAGTCGTTGGTCAAGGCATTGACGTGGCTGTTGCTGTAGTTGGCTACGCCCCAGCTTGTTTCCGAACCGTGGTTGCAGTAGTTGATGATGCTGACACCGTCGTTGACAGCGGCACTGATTGAGTTTGCACTGGCACCGGCACCTTGGTGAAGGTCGGTTACGTTTGTGTAGGTGTAGTGAAGCAGGGTGTCGCGGATGAGGTCGATGTGCTGGTAGTCGTCTTCGCCGAAGTGACCATAACCGGCGCCAATGGCACCGATGCCCAAGCCGTGATCGGCCCAAGTGACACTACTTGGCATGTCGCGCTCGTAGTAAAGCACCTTGTTGACGTGGGTTTCCACATCGTGGACGCTTTCAACCGAGAAACGGCCAACGAAGGCTTCAAGATAGTAGTCGTTGCCTTCAAGCATGGCAAACCAGTTGTCGGAACGGCCACCGTTCATGTTGTGAGGGGTGATGTCGGCGTAATCGCCAACGAAAAGGATGAATTCAAGATTCTTGTTTTCATAAAGATCCTGAATAAAAGCTTTGATGTTGTTTTCGTTGTTGCCACCGGCATCAGCGACGCTCACCATTGTGGTAGGACGGCCTGAGATGTTCTTCCAGTCTACGAATGGCTGCATGGCTTCCATGTACTGTTCAGGGCAAATGACGAGCATTTCGCCTTGGTCTTCGGTGAAAGTGTATTTGGCTGTCTGCATACCGAAGTTGATGAAACGGCGGCTGTAGGCATTCTTCATTTCAGGAGAGACCTTGATGGCGTTTGACTTGCGGGCGAGTTTCGGGTTTTCGCCGTTGTCGCTCAGCTTGGTCATGGTGATGGTCATGCTGGTGAATACACGCAAGGTTTTTGTCACAGGGTTGTAGGCGAAAGGCGTAACCATGATGTTCTGGCCACGGAAGTCGCGGATGATGTAAGGAGCTTCCAAGTAAGCCTGTTCGGCTGGATAGAAAGCGTTCTGACTGTACATTTCACCGTAGATGTAGGCGACGGTTTCAGGGTCAATCTGACGGCTGATGTTGCCTTTTGAAGGAGCGACTTCAATGTTGAAATCGGTGAATTGTGCATCAGTAACCTTGACACCCATTTCGGCCATGTCGCCGATGAGTGTAGGGATTGGGAAGTGCGGCAGGTCGGGTGCTCCGGCAATCAGCGTAGGAGCCATCTTCGGAACGGAAATGATGTTCTGGGTTCCATTAGGGGTTTCAACTCTTGTGGTGTTGAAGCCTCCCAATGAGAAGTTGACAACAATCTGTTCCTCGCTGCTCGAAATCAGTTTGACTTGCGGCTGGGCGGGCGTATTGCTGCTCAGTGCAGTCCATCTTTGTCCGAATGTCACGAATGACATTGCGGCAAGCATGAGAGTTAGGAAAGTTTTTTTCATTGTATAAACATTAAAAGAAAGGGAGGCAGTGTTTGCCGCCTCCCGAATCGGTTATTATTCGTTATTCAACCACAACCTTTTCAACGCTGGTCTTCGAACCTGCGGTGAGGCGGATGAAGTAGATGCCCTTGGCCATGCCGCTGACGTTGATTTGCTGTGCGCCTTGAGCGGTGCCGTTAGCAACCTGCTGACCCATGCCGTTGAACATCACATAGCTGTATTCGGCATTGCCGCCGTTGATGTAAAGCATGTTGTTGACAGGGTTAGGATAGATGCTGAATTCAGCTTCGTTTTCGTTGACATTCAGGTCGATGGTGACCATGATGGTTTCAGGAGCTGAAACACCGTCAGCATAGACAGCTGTAACGCTGTAGGTGTAGGTGAGTTCGCCAGGAATTTCATCAGTGAAGGTGGTTTCTGTTGTTTCACCGATGTTGATGCCATTACGAGCGATTGTATAGTTGGTAGCACCTTGTGGAGCAGTCCAGGTCAGGGTGACGTTGAGGCCTTCAACAGAAGCGTTGAGGTTGCTGACAGGGTTAAGTTCGCTGCTTGGACCTGAACCGGCGCAGTTGACGTCGAAGTCGCAGTTGCCGTGTCCGCCTTGGTAGATGATGGTGCCATCTTCATACTTGACGCTGTAGGAACATTCGGAGTCATATTGGCCGGAAACGAAAGTCACGGTGACATGAACGCCGTTGCCGATTTCGCGGGTATAGGTCTCGTTGTAGCCGCTGCTGACGGTCATGTCTTCGTCAGGTGTGTCGTCGCTGTAAACCACATGGAGTTTGGCATAATTCCAGCCATCACCCCAACTGTCGGCAAGTTCGAAGATGACAAAGCAAGCATTCTTCAAAACGCCAGTGCCTTCAGCTGTAAGACCACCGTCGGCAACCATGCTGAAGGTGAGAGGCAGTTGTTCGGTTTCAGGACAGTTGGCAGCCACATTGACATGGAACACGGCGGTAGCTGTGCCTGCTGGGTCGATTGTGCCGAGTTCTGTTGTAGGAACATCAATGGTGACATATTGGCTTGTCGAAGCAATCGAAGCGATAGCATTGGTAGCCATATAGTGACCGGTATTCTTAAAGTTGACAGAAACTGTAACATCTTCGCCAGGAACAAAACCGCCTGGATAGTTGTAATCAACGAAGTTCAAAACGGCTTCACCAGCAGTGATGGTCACTTTGCCTTCCCATGTGTTGGAACCGCAGGTAGCGGTGGTGTTGATGCGGAAGCTGGTGCCATCGGCAACGCCTTGGGCAATCTGATAACGGAAGCCAGTCAGTTCGGCAGTAGCTTCAGGAGCGAGAACGCCGAATGTAGCGGTGCCGTTGGTGATGGTGACGTTAGGATCGTCGCAGCTCAAGGTAACGGTCGTTGTGCCGGTTGTTGGGTCAGCACCGACGTTTTTGAAGGTGATGGCGAGGTTGCTTTCGTCACCGACGTGAGCATTGGCTGGAGTGTATTCTGCAACTGAAATGTAAGCGCCTTCCAAAGCGGCTGCCGGGATTTCTTCGACTGAAGGGATGAAACGAGGGCTGGTCACGCAGAGGATGCATTCGCCGCCAGAGGTGATAGGCTCGATTTCGAGTTCGAGTGTGCCGGTTTCACCAACCATGCCTGCGCCGTGGAGAACGCCATCCTTTGAGAGGGCAACGTATGAACCAGGTTCAGCACTGACTTCGTAAGTGCTCATGCCAATCGGAACGATGGCCATGTGTGAGATGTTGTTTTCGGTAGGTTGAACGCGGAAAGGCATGATGGAACCATCGCCGAGGGCGTGGTAGGCCTGCCAGCAGTAAAGGGTGCTGCAGTGCAAGGTGTTGCCGTTGGCATCAGCAGCATTGCTGGCCAAGTTGCCGATGAATGGGATAGCTGAAACGGTGTTGTAAGCGTTATCATCCCAAATGGCATCGTAGCAACCCATAGTGGTTTCTTCGTAGGTTGGCATGGTACCGTCGGCACGGCTTGTAGCACCAACTGCGAAGTAATAGTCGTTGAGCCAGTAGGTTGAAGGGCATGAACCGATGTAAGCGTAAGCGGCTTTCTTTTCGGCGCGGATCATGGCTTCACCGAAGCAAGCACCAGAGATACCCCAGTCGGCAGCTTCGCAGCAGTTACCCATGGCGAGGAAGTACTTGTGTTCGTTGGTCAAGTTGTTGACATCGCTGACGGTGAATTGTGGGCCAGCCCAGCTGGTGTTTGAACCGTGAGCGGTATAATTAGCGAAACCAACGCCGGTGTTCAGGTGGCTGTAGCAGCCGCTCCACTGGCCATGGCTGTATTCGTAAACGTTTTCAAAACCATGATCGGTGTTGTAGTAGTAGTTCGAAGCATACCAAATGGCAGGACGGCCTACGGTGATACCCCAACCATTGTCATCACCGGCGATGAGCAACACGTTGTTGAGGTAGCTTGGGTCTGGCATGGTGTACTGTTCGTATTCAAGAGACTTTTCGAGGACGGCTTCCAATTGAGCGACGGTCTCGACAGGCATACGGCTGTGGAACATTTCCGGGAATTCGTCGCCATCGGTGCTCATGTAGTAAAGGTCGGTCACACAGTGGGTCTCGCTACCGGTGGCACTGGCTGCAACTTGGTTCTTGTCGCCAATGATGACGAGGAAGGTAGGTGCTGTTTCAGCATATTTCTGCTGAATGAACGACTTGATGGCGGAGGCTGAAGTGCCGATTTCATCGGTGTAGTTCACATCCATGTAGAAACCTTTGATGGTCTTCCAAGCAACCCAATCTTCGATGGTCTTGTCGAATGTGCGCTCGGTGATGACCAGCATCTTGGCAGGTGACTGCCAGAGGTCTGGGTGCTGGTCGTAAATGTCATCGCGCCAGTTGAACATCTGACGGTAGATGTTGGCGAAGTATGGGCTGAAGGTTCTTTCGAATTCGCTGTAGGCAGCGGTTTCGTCGTAACGGCCATAGCTCACTTCAACTTCGATGTCGTTGTAAACCTTAATGGTGTTGTTGACAACATCGTAAGCCACAGGGTTGATGCTCAATGAACCGACCTGGATGCCACGCAAGGTGCCAAGGGTTCTGAAGTCAGCGATAGGAAGTTCCTGATAGCCACGGGTCTGGTAAGCCTTTTCGTCGTAGGCGAAAGGAATGTCTTCAGGCTTCTGGTCCTTGCGGAGGGCTGGCTGCTGAGGAACGAGGGTCTTGATGCCGTAGTCGGCAAGGTTGTAAACGGTTGTCGTGTAACTCTTCACTTCAACGGTGACATCGGTAGCGCCAAAAGGAATGGCAATCAGCTTGTTGGCTGCTGGCAATGAAGGTGTTCCGATGGAACCGCTTTGATAGGTGTTGTCCATCAAAATGCTTGAGAATTCGCCTTTGACGGTGTTGACGTTGATTGATTCAATGCTGCCGAATGAGAAGGTGGCAGAGAATCCTTGCTTGTCGTTGTTGACACAGGTTTGTGCCGACTTGGCTCCGTTCAAGTCGATGCGGCCTTGGGCCTTGGCTTGTGAGCCGAACAGCATTCCTACAGAGAGGATGACTGTCAAGATAAAGCTAACTTTTTTCATTGATTAAACGTTTAATGATTATTGTGTTTGTTTTGATATAATTTGCGATTGCTCTATAAAGTCCGCAAAGATAGGGATTTTTTCGGGCGCAGTGGAAGATTAATTGCATTAATTACCATATTTATACGAAAAATAAAAAACCGCCACCCATGAATGGCGGTTTTGCCCGTAGAGACGCGATATCGCGTCTTCAACAATTACGTTTTTGGCAGACGCGATGAGTCGCATATCCAATCGTCCGTTGGGTTTCGCCTTGCCGCATCTTAAAGCAAATCGGTGTTCACAGCAAGCCTGTCATGTAAGCAGGAACGCAAAGCGTCTCGCTGTCTTTCATTAGGTCTTTCGTGTAAATCAGATAGCGTGACGAAACGCGCGATGCGTATTTCTTGCAAAAGGCGTCTAACGAAACATGGGCGTTATATCCCGATGATTTCACTTCAATCGGGCAAATCTTGCTGCCCTTCGTAAGCAGGAAATCGACTTCGTAATTGTGTTTTTCGTCTTTCGGGAAAGTGTAGAAAAACAGTTCGTTTCCTGCTGCCTTAAGCATTTGGGCCACGAGATTTTCATACACATAACCCAAATTGGCCGGCAACTTGTCGCTCAATAGCTTTTCATAGATGATGTTTTCAGTAAACGATTTGTCCCAAAACGCCAAGGTGACAAACAGGCCGGTGTCGCTGAGAAACAGTTTGTAGCGCGACAAGTCCTTGGTCAACGACATGCCGACATTCGGGTCATCGGCATGATAAGCCACATTCACAACCTTGCTGTCTTCCAAGGCAAAAATCATTTCTCCAAGCCTTTCGGCATTGATGTTTCCGACAACCTTCGTGGGCTGAAAACGGGCAATGTTCTTGCTCAATTGCGATGGAATAGACATGAAAAGTTTGGCGATTTTTCCTGTCGGGTCGATTTTGACAAAGTCGTCGGCATAAAGTTTTACAATGCTACGTTTCACCAAATCGACTTCGCTCAAATTGTTCGTCTCAAGGTAGGAGCTGACGGCCTGAGGCATACCACCCACCAGCATGTACAAGCGAAGTTCGCGTTGCTTAAGCTGATGTGCGGCTTTCAGGCTCATTTTCTTTTCAAGGAAAGTCTTCAGCAAAGGCATGGTAACGGTGTCGCCCAACGCCCAGCGGAATTCTTCATAGTCCATAGGATACATCGGCAGACAGTATTCTTCGCTTGGAATGGTAATGTCTTGAACGTTTTTTCGGATGCTGATTAGCGAACCTGTCTCGATGTAATCATAGCGCCCATCAGCCACCAGATATTTTATGGCTTGGCGGGCTAAAGGACATTTCTGTACTTCGTCGAAGATGATAGCCGACTGGCGTTCATATAGTTTTACGCGATAATTCGATTGTAGGAAAAGGAAAATGAAATCCAAATCCTCCAAATCCTCAAACAAGTCCTTTACCTTTTGCGGCACTTTGTTGAAGTCAAGGAGAAGATAGGAACGGTATTCGTTTTTGGCAAATTGCTTGGCAATTGTCGACTTGCCGATTCGGCGTGCTCCTTCAATCAAAAGGGCTGATTTCCCTTGACTTTTCTCTTTCCACAAAAGCATCTGGTCGTATGCCTTGCGCTTGAAAACTATTTCTGTCATGTTAAATTATTGAAAATCCGCTGCAAAAATATGTAAAATACTTCTATCCCCAATATTTTTTATTCAAAATTATAGTCTATACCCGATTTGTTTTATTTGAAATAATAGTCTGTCCCCGATATTTTTTCTTTAAAAAAGTAGTCTATCCCCGATTTGTTGGTGTAGGATAAAGCCCTGTTTGATTTGAAAATCGTGACGTTTTTTTCGTAAAACCGTCACCCAAGCCATGCCTGAATGACGGTTTTTATGTAGAGACGCGATTCTTCGCGTCTTTATCAGTATTACCTGACGGCAATCTTTCGTGTCGTCACATTGCCATTGTTGTAAATCTTCATGATATACAGGCCTTTTGCCAAACTGCTGACATCAATTCTCTGTGAGCCTTTTGCCGAGCCGCAGGTGACTTGCTGGCCGATGCTGTTGAAAATGGAATAATTGAATTCGGCATTGCCGCCATTGATGTAAATCACGTCATCGGCAGGATTTGGATAAATGCTGAAATTGTTTTCCGTTTCATTGACGGCCCAGTCGAATTCGACCAACAGGTTTTCCGGCATGGATTCGCCGCCGGAATAGATGGCCGTGACGCTGTAGGTGTAAGTCATGTCGTCATGAAGTTGGTCGGTGTAATTCGTGGCACTTGTCTCGCCCAAAGTGATGCCGTTGCGGGCAATGCGGTAGCGGTAGGCACCCGCAGGAGCCGTCCATGAAAGGGTGACATCGTAGCCGTTGACCGAGATGTCGAGGTCTGAAACAGGATTGTAAGTCTCATCGTATCCGCAACTTACATCGAAACTTCCGCCTTGTGGGCCTTTGCTGAGAATGACGGTACCGTCTTCGTAACTGACGGTGTAGGAACATTCGCTGTCCCAGTTGCTGCCGCTCTGCCAGGTGAGGGTAACGTGCGAGCCGTGGTGGAGCCTGCGTTCGTAAGTGGCATAGGCTTGCTGGCTGCCCACATACATATCTTCGGCAGGTGTGCCGTCGCTGTAAACCACATGAAGCCTTGAGTTGTCCCAGCCATCGCTCCATTTGTCGGCGAGTTCGAAAATGACGAGGCAAGTGTTTTGCAGCGTGGCCGTGCCTTCGGCTATGGTGTTGCCATCGGCCATAAGGCTGAATGTGAGCGGAATCAGTTCCGATTCTGGGCAGTTTGAAGCAATGGTGACATCGAAAACGGCAGTGACGATACCGCTCGGCGCAATGCTGCCAACGGCAATGTTTTCTTCACCGAAGGTGACATATTGGCTTGTCGATGAAATGCTGATGTTTGCATTTGTGGCGACATGATGGCCTACGTTTTCAAATGAGGCTGCAATTTGCAGGGTTTCACCCGGTACAAATTCGCCAGGACATTGTGCCTCGGCAAATTCCATGACGGCTTTGTTGGCCGTGATGTTGACCACGCCTTCCCAAGTCTCAGAGCCACAAGTTGCAGTCGTCGTGAGATGGAAACGGGTTTCATCGGTCACATTTTCGTTGATGCGGTAACTGAAACCGTTCAGTTCTATTGTCGCGTTTTGTGCCAAGGCGTTGAAACTTGCCGAGCCATTGATGATGGTGATGTTCGGGTCGTCGCAAGTCAATGAAACCGTTGTAGTTCCGTTGGTTGCTGTCGTTCCGTTGTTTTTGAAGGTGATGGCCAAAGCGTTTTCTGCGCCGATGTGTGCTTCGCTTGGCGTGTAGCTTTCGATGGTGACGAAAGGACCGTTGATTTGGGCGGCAGGAATCTCTTCAAGATAAGGGACACGCTGCGGGTGTGTCACGCAAAGGGTAATGTTGCCGCTTGTGGTGACAGGCTCGATGTCGAAGACAAGCGTGCCGGTTTCGTCAACCAGACCTGTGCCTAAAATGGTGCCTTCTTTTGTGAGTGCAACATACGAACCTGGGTCGGCACTGACTTCGTAGGTGGTGGCTCCAATCGGGACAATAGCCGCATGAAAGACTTGATTCTCAGCAGGTCTCACATGATAAGGCATGATGGAACCGTCGCCGAGGGTGTGGTAGCATTGCCAGTAATAGAGTGGGGAGGAGTTTGAAGATACGGTATAACCGCTGTTGACGTGTGCGTATGTGACGGCCAGGTTGCCCAAAAACACCATCGACTGAACGGTGTTGTAGCTGTCATCCATCCAAACGCCATCGTAAACGCCAGTGGTAGTTTCGGCTTTGGCTGGCATTTTGTAGAAGACATTCGTCGCACCTACACCAAAGTAATAGTCTTCGTACCAATAGGTTGAAGGACAGCTTCCTATGTAGGCAAAGGCGCCTTTGCGTGGAGCGCGGACCATGGCTTCACCGAAGCAGGTTCCTGAGATGCCCCAGTCGGCGGCTAGGCAGCAGTTGCCCATGGCAAGGAAATACTTATCGGTATTCGTCAGGTTGTTGACATCGTTGACTTCGAAAAGCGGATCTTCCCAATGGTCGTTGGCGCCGTGGGCGGTGTAGTTGACAAAGCCGACGCCGGTGTTCAAATTGTTGTAGCAGCCGGCATAATCGTTTGGATTGTAATAATCGTAGACATTGGCGAAACCGTGTTCGGCATTGTAATAATTGTTGACGGCATATTGTATGGTCGGAACGCCAGCCTTCGGATTCCAGGCTTCGTCCCATCCGGCAATGAGCAGGACGTTGTCCAAATAACTTGGGTCGGGCATGGTGAACTGTTCGTATTGCAGGCTCTTTTCCAAGAGGTTGTTGAGTTGCTCGACGTTTTCGACTGGCATACGGCTGTGGAGCATGTCGGGGTAATAGTCGTTGTCGATAACTTGATAATAAAGGTCTGTTACGCAACTTGTTGCGCTGCCAATGGCACTGGCAGGAATCTGGTCCTTGTCGCCAATGATGACAAGGAAAGTTGGTGCGGTTTGGTAATATTTCGTTTGAATGAACGACTTGATGGCTGAGTTTGTTGTGCCGATTTGGTCGGTGTAGTTCACATCCATATAGAATCCTTTCTTGATTTTCCAGTCCACCCAATCCTGAATGGCGTTTTCAAACATGCGGTCGGCGATGACCAGCATCTTGACAGGTGCCTGCCAAAGGTCGGGATGCTGCTCATACACATCGTTGCGCCAGTTGAACATCTGACGGTAAATCGGCGCGAAATACACGCTTGCCGTCCGTGCAAATTCATCGTAGGCAGCCGCTTGGTCGTATTCGCCGTAATTGACTTCAACTTCAATATCGTTGAAGACCTTCAATGAATTGCTGACGGCATCGTATTGCACGGGATTGATGACCAGCGAAGCGACTTGAATGCCGCGCAGCGTGCCTTGCAGTTCGATTTCGGCCAAAGGTCGCTCGGCAAAACCTCTTGTGGCGTAGGCCTCGGCATTATAATGGAAAGGCACTTCCTTCTGGTCTTTCCTGACCGAAAGCTGCTGCGGTGCGATGACCTTGATGCCGTAATCGGATAATTTGTAAATGGTTGTACTGTAATTCTTCACTTCAACGCTGACATTCTTTGCGCCAAAAGGAACGGCGACAAGCTGATGCACAGCAGGCAAAGACGGCTCGCCCGTCTTGCCGTAGTTGAAGGTGTTGCTCATGGTGATTTCCGAAAAAACGCCTTTTTCGGTATTGACAGCGTTGGCTTCGATGCTGCCGAAAGAGAAAGTGGCGGTGAAACCTTTTTCGGTCGCGTTATCGCATTGCTGCACGGATTTGGCACCATTCAGATTGATGCGGTTTTGCGCCTGTGCGCTGAATAACATTCCTAATGAGAGGATTAGGCTGAGGATGATGCTTGTCTTTTTCATAAAATAAATGTTAGCGGGTTATGATTGATTTTAAAGTTGACAAAAGTAGGAAATATTTGGGAAAGGGACGCGATTTTTGAAATTTACATTATTTCCCAAAAAGGAAACCGCCACCCAAGCCAATGCCTGAATGACGGTTTTTTTTGTTGTAGAGACGCGATGAATCGCGTCTCAAACCCATCGAAATTTAGACGCGATGAATCGCGTCTCTACAGAGATTATCTAATCACAGTCTTCTTCACCGTGACATTGCCGTTAGCATCATTCATTCTAACGATGTAAAGGCCTTTGGTCATGCCGCTGATATTGATTTCGGTAGCGTTGCCGTTGGCTTCCACGGTCTTGATGCTTTGTCCGATGATGCTGATGATTTCCACTTGGCTGAGGTTATCAGCGTTCACGATGAGGCTGTTGCCGTTTTGGAAGATGCTGGCCGACATTGCGTTTTCATTAACTGCGGTGACGGTAACGGTAATGTGGTCGGCACCATCGGGCGTGAGGGCGTATTCGGATTCGCAATCTTCGTAGACGGCGGTCAGGCGGTAGGTGTGGTCGCCCATAGGCACTTCATCGAAATAACTTGTCAAGTTTCCGTCGATATTGATGACGGCCTCGTCTTCGATTCTGTAAAGATTGTAGGAGAGAGGTTGTGTTTCAGGAGTTTCCCACGAAATCATGGTGCCGAAAGCTCCGTTTTCCTCGTTCCAGAAATATTCGCCTTCAAGGTTAGTGGGAGGGTAGCAGGTTGCAGGTGCGATAGGTCCCAAGGTACCTTTTGTGTCGATGTTCTGACCGTAAATATTGCCATCATCCTGATTGGTCCAGACAAGGATGTTCTGTCCGTTGTGGAAACCGCTGCTGTTTTCGGCGCCGGTCTTTGCATCTTGGATGGTGTTGATATGTGTGCGCCAAGCCTGGTTGCCGTCCATGTCGAAACCGAGGGCTTCAATTGGTGTGCCGCCGTATGGGCCGTTCATGTAGGAAACCATGAAACCGCTGCCATCAGGATAAGCATCGATTTTTGCGTCAGTGTATTCATAGCCGTTGTCGTCGGCAATGAGAATGCCTTCGCCCCAAAGCACTTCGCCCGTCGGGGTGATGCGGTTCATGTAAAGTCTTGATTCGGATTGTGCATAAGAATCGGTTTGGCGGTAAACCAGAATGATGTCGTGCGACACTGGATCGACCGTAGCGTAAGGATTACCGTAGAAGTTGGCTGGGTCGGTGGTGTGAACCATGGCGCCATTCGGGTTGCTGATGGTCGAAACACCGTTGGCGTCGAAGTGGAAGACGTAGGTGTTGAACGCTTCGGCGATGCCTGAGTGGAAGATGTAGGCATAACCGCCGCCCATTCCATCGGAGATTTCATAGTGAATGTAGGTGGAACCGAAAACTTGTGAAGCCATGAGTTGGGCTGGAGGTGTGGCGAGGCCGCCATCAGTAGCGTAGCCGGCTACCCAGATTTGTTTGTCAACATACCACATTCCCGAACCTATTTTTTCGTAGGTTACGAAGACGACACCGTCGGGACCAGGGGTCAGGAGAGCAAACAGGCATCTCACGCCTGAGTCAGAGATGGTGGCGGTGGGGTTGAGTGTGCCATCGGCATTGATGTAGCGCAAGTATAAGTCTTGGGTGTCGGAGACCAAGACCCAAACGCCGCCATCGTTGCCGGCTTGGAGTTCCACTCTCGAGCAGCCGTAGCTTCCGGCAGGAAAATCGATGACCGAAATGCCTTGCTCGCCCCAAACGGCGTTGCCGTCTTTGTCGAATTTCATGGCAATGCATTCGCCTTCATAGTTGGCAAAGCAAGTCACCACGCCATTGTCGGATGTGGCATCCATGGCATAGCCTTCCGAATAAGAGGAAAACTGGTGGCTGCCGACGTGAAGGCCAGCGTCGCCCCATTGCGGGACGCCGTTCACATCGAAGCGCTGCAGATTGACACCCCAACCGTTGGAGGCCATGTCGCTCCATTGGATATAGGTGTTGCCTGAAGCCTCGTGGGTGGCAATGTAAATTTCGCCGGCATCGTCGGATGCAGTGGCTAATCTGGTGTTGGCTGTAGGGTCGTCGACCCATTGTGCCTGCATTGCACTGAAAGCAAATGCGCAAATCAGAAAGAGTATGGATTTTTTCATTTTTGTAAGGATTTAGTTTGTAATGATTTGGAGGCAAAAATAATGATTTTTGAAATCCAAAAGCCAAATAAAGAGTTTGTTGCTGTTTTTTTTAGACTTGTTTTAGCAAAAATGCCATGTAAAGAGGTAGTGTCAGCACAGCACCTTCGCGGCCTATGTTGTAGTTGCCGAGCTTGATAACTGAATCAACGTGATATTTTTCGGGATGTGCCAGAATGGTTTTGGCGCTTTTTGTGTTGCCTGTGCTGGCTTTCACTTCCAAAAGCGTACATTTGCCTTTGTAGCGCATGACGAAATCAATTTCAAGACCGGAATCCTTGTGATAATAGTAAAGTTTTCGTCCCATTTTGTTGAAAATGTCGGCAATGAGATTCTCGAAGATGGCTCCTTTGTAGCCAAACAAGTTGCCTTGCAGGATGTCAAATTGTGTTCCGTCTTCCAGCATCGAGACGAAAAGTCCTGTGTCGGCCATATAGATTTTGAAGATGTCTTTTATTGCGTTTCCATCTAATGGTAATTCCGTGATTGATAGGTTGTAGCAGCGAGCAATGATACCGGCATCCTCAATCCATTGCAGCGAACCTGCATATTTTGCCGCCGTTGAACCTTTCTTGATGAGTGAATATTGGAATTTCTTGTTTTCCTTTGCCAATTGTGCGGGAATGCTTTCAAAACACTCGCGGATACAAGGTTTGTCGGAGTCGGAAGCGTACTTCACCATATCATCCTGATATTCGTCGACAATGTTTTTCTGGATTTTTTTCACGGTTTCCATGTTGTGCGTCTCAATGAATGCATTGACGGCTTCGGGCATTCCGCCAACGATGACATACTGCAGCAACAATTCGTGCAAACGGTTATGAATGGCCAAAGGAACAGGAACTTCATCTTCCATACATTTACTGATTTTGTCAATGACAGGTTGCGTTATGCCGTTGGCCCACAAAAATTCTTCATAATCAAGCGGATACATTTCGATAATGTGTTCGTATCCTACGGGTACGGAGCGCGGCACTTCTTTTTCGCCGTTTGCTTTCTTTATGCCATAACCTTTTACGCCAAGCAGCGAACCGGTGCTGATGACATCGAAACGGCCATCCATTTTGAAGAATTTCAAGGAGGTTCTTGCTTGCGGGCAGTCCTGAATTTCGTCAAAAATAAGGCAAGTCTTATTGGGTTCGAAAACAGCTCCTTTCACTAAAGTTGTCAAGTTGATGATGATGTCGTCCACATCCAAGGAGTTTTCAAATGCAGTTGACAAGGTCGGCTTTTTTGCAAAATTCAGGTATACGACATGCTTGTAATGCTCTTTCGCAAACTTCTGGACAATGTAGGTTTTGCCACATTGTCTGACTCCTTTAATTACCAGCGGCATCTTGTTTTTACTTTCTTTCCATTCAAGTAACTGATATTCAATCTTTCTATTTAACATTTCTAAACTTTTTCAAACGACTTTCCGCTGCAAAGATAAACTTTTTCAAGGGACTTTTTGCATGTTTGCACAACTTTTTCAAGGTACTTTTTATGCAAGTTCGCAACTTTTTCAAGGGACTTTTTTGTAAAATTATGGAAATCAAATGATTGTGTATGATGAATAAATAACACATAGAGACGCATAATCATACGTCTCTATGTGTTAAAATGCAATAAATCAAAATGTTATCTCTAATTTAAATGGCTTTTGGCGATTGGTATCAGGCTCACAACCCATTAGGGAAAAGTGATTAATCGTTGCTTGATGATTTGATAAGCCACTGGCTAAAAGCTAATAGCCAAAAGCAAAAACTTACTTCAAAATCCGCTTATATTCCTTCTCGTTCGACAAAACCTCAATGGCTTTCTGAATGCCGTTGTCTTCGGCAAGCATCACTTCGTAGTATTGCTGCATTTCGTAGACATTGCGGGCGATGAGAGCCTTCACTTGCAGTCGGATGAACTTTTCGGAGCGTGCAAATTCCTCTTCGTTCCATTCCACCTTGTTGTCTTCGCCTGCTTTTTTCAGTCCGGCAATAAGGTCGTCGCCAACGGTGAATTCCTTGTTGAATTGGGCGAAATCGGCGTATTTCTTCAGCATTTCGTCTCTGTGCTGCAGTGCGTAATCGGTCGTGAAGCGGTTGAGTGCGCCTTTTCTGACTAAGTTTGTATAAAGCTTACTATTAAAAGAGGTGTCTATCGGAATGAAAATGTCAGGCATGATGCCGCCACCGCCGTAAACGATGCGTCCGCCGTCGGTCTTATATTTCAGTGAATCAGGAAAATGAATGCTGTCGGCATGGAAATATTCGCCGTTTTCAAGGCGTTTGGTCATTTCTTTATAATAGTCTTCAACTCCTTTTTCGTATGGACGCTGGATGCAACGGCCAGTCGGTGTGTGGTAACGTGCTGTCGTCAAACGGATTACGGCACCGTCGGGCAGATTGAAAGGTCTTTGCACCAAACCTTTGCCGAATGAACGCCGGCCAACGACAACGCCGCGGTCGTGGTCCTGAATGGCGCCCGAAAGGATTTCGCTGGCCGAAGCCGAACCTTCGTCGATGAGGACAACCAGTTTGCCTTGGGTGTAAAGTCCGTCTTTGGTGCTTTGCCATTCCTGGCGTGGCTGGTGAAGGCCTTCCTGGAAGACGATGAGTTTGTTTTCGGTCAGGAATTGGTCGACCAATTCGATGGCGGTGTTCAGATAACCTCCCGTGTTGCCGCGCAAGTCGAAAATCAACGATTTCATGCCTTGCTCGTTGAGCTTGGCGAAAGCTTTCTTGAATTCGTCGGTCGATTCCTGGGCAAAGCGGTCGAGTTTGATGTAACCGATTTCATCGTTGATCATGAACGAGGCGTTGATGCTGTTCAACGGAATCTTGTCGCGGATGATTTCAAAATCCATGAGTTCGGGGTCGTTGCCGCGCTTTACGCTGAGAACGACTTTGGTGCCTTTCTTGCCGCGCAAATGCTTCTGAACGTATTCGTTATCAACCTTTTTCCCGAAGGCATCTTCGCCGTCAATCTTGATGAACTGGTCGCCAGGCATGATGCCTACTTTTTCGGAAGGCCCGCCAGCCGTCGGGCTGATGACGGTGATGGTGTCGCGGATGAGTTGGAAGGTGACGCCGATGCCTTCGAAACTGCCCACCAAAGGCTCGTTGGCTTTCTCGACATCTTTCTTTGAAATGTAGGCCGAATGTGGGTCTAACTCCTTGAGCGTCGCGATGATGGCATCTTCAACGACCTTGTCGGAATTGGTCGTGTCGACGTAATAATTCTCGATGAGATACATCGTGGTGGCGAATTTCTGTGCATTCAGCTGTGCCTTGCTTGGCTTTTGGTTTTGTGCTGTGGAAAACAATGATGCCAGAAGCAAAATGCTGATAAATAAAGTCTTGATATTCATTTTGTTTAGTTTTTATTATCTTTGATATTCCATGTCTTTTGTGAAAGTACCGTCGTAGAAAATCTCAAAATTGATGGTATATACGCCGTCGAGTCCTTTCCATTTTATGGTTCCTTTCCCGACGTATAAAAGCGGTGCAGCATCGGGGCTTGGGTCGATGCCGTTTCCTGTTGCAAGGCAATAGGCTAACAGAGCTTTGGCTTCTTTTTTGCCGCCAATTGCAGCTTGGGTCAGATAGTTGATGGCTTGTGTATAGACGTTCAAGTCGCCATAGTTTCCGAACATGAGCTTGAAACCTTCCTGATAAAGCTGGTCGGCTTCTGTCTTTATTTCATCGGCTTTCATTGGCTCTATACGGATGTTTTTTTTGCTTTTTTCCTGTTTCTGCAAGTCTGGAGATAAGGCTAAAATGAATTTGTCGTATTGGTTTTGATTGGGGACGACGGCTTGGGCATACATCTCCTTGGATTTGTCTTTGTTTTCATCAACGACAATGCCTTTGTCGTAAATATATGCCATTTCCATCTGAGCATTGGCATAACCTTGTTCTGCGGCTTTTTTCACCCAAAGGACATATTGGTTTTGGTCGCGTTTCACAAGGTCGCCGTCGCGATAGAGCAGCCCCAAGTTGTATTGTGCAATGGGCAATCCGTAATTGGCGGCTTCGCGAAGATAATGCAACGATTTTTCGATATCTTGCCCAACGCCTTCACCTTTGTAATATAGATAGCTTAACTGGTATTGTGCCATAGGTATGTTTTGCTCCGCTGCCTTTTCGTACCAATAGATTGCCTTCGCCATGTCTTTATCTACATGTTTTCCGTTTTCATAGCAGGCACCTATTTCAATTTGGGCATTGGCATAACCTTGTTCCGCTGCTTTCAGTTGATAGAAAAAGGCACTGTCTTCGTTGAAGACCACGCCAGAACCATTGTAAAAGGCTAAGGCCATATTGAATTGGGCTTCGGCATCCCCTTGATTGGCTGCTTTCCTGTACCATTTTGTCGCTTCGATGAAGTATCCTTTTTCGGCATAAAACTGTCCCAACTCGTTTTGAGCTTTCACATCGCCGGAATCGGCTTTTTGCATGAGTCTTTCATCGGCTTTCAAGGCGGTGCTTTCTTGCAACGGCTCAACATTGACGTTGAGGCAGGAAACCATGAAAAGAAGTCCCAATGCCGATAGGGTAAGAAGTCTGATGGTATGGTTTGTCGTTTTATGCATGTTTATCTTCTGATAATGTCGAAAGTGTTGTCTTTGTTCAATTTGATGATGGTTGAACTTTTGGGTTTGCCGAAAACATCGTGATAGAGTTGCACGGTGTAATCGACGGATTGCTTCACTTCTTCGGTTATGTCGTTGAATGTCAATGCTGACGGCTGACCCGAAAGGTTGGCCGATGTCGAGGTGATGGGCTTGCCCAACTGACGGATGACTTCCTTGCAAAAGTCGTTTTCGACCACGCGGATGCATACAGATTTGTCTGCCGAGACGTTTTTCGCAAGGTTTTTGCCTTCATCGTAAATGATGCTCAACGGACTGGTGGAGTGCTCAATTAAATCGTAGGCTATGGCTGGCACATCAACGACATAATCCTTGAGCCGGTCGGCACTGTCAACTAGAATGATAAGACTTTTGTTGGCGGGTCTTTTCTTGGCTTCATACACTTTGTCGCAAGCCTTGCTGTTGGTGGCATCGCAACCTATGCCCCAAATGGTGTCGGTAGGGTAGAGGATGGTTTTCCCTGCTTGCAGGGCTTCGACGGTTCTTTTTACTTCTTCTTCAAATGGTGTCATGCTCATGGTGATAGTGTTTTTGATTGATGTTAGGATAAGGATAAATATATGTCCATCAATGATTTGGCTATTGTTGCATCGGAGAATTTCTTGACGTGTTCCTTGCCTTTGCCAATCATTTGCAGTTGCAGGGCTTGGTTGCGGAGTATTTCATCAATGGCGTTGGCAAGGTCGGTTTCGTCGTTCAGCGATACATAGCGGCTTCCGGCTCCTCCGCTTTCTCTCAGGCAGGTCTCATTGGAAGTGATGACAGGCACGTTGCTGTGCAGGGCTTCGATGATGGGAATGCCGAATCCTTCGGAAAGCGATGGATAAATGAACAAGGATGAGCTTTGGTAAATTGTCGGAAAATCCAGGAAATCAACATTATGGAGCATCAGCACTTTTTCTTCCAAATGGTTGGTCTTGATGAAATCGTGCAAGGTTTTGGCATATTCCGTTTCTTTCCCGATGATAACCAAAGGAATGTCTATGTTGTTGGCTTTCATTGCCTTGAGAATCAATATTTGATTCTTCCTTCTTTCAACGGCACCTACATTCAGCATGAAATTTTCGGGCAGATTGTATTTTTGCCTGACATGCTGTTTCCTTTCTTCGGTGCATTTGTGCTGGAAAATCGGGCTGCAACCTTGGTAAATGACCTGGATTTTCGATTCGTTGATGTTGGCAAACTCAACCAAATCCTGTTTCGTCTGCTCGCTAATGGCGATGACTTTGTCGGCAATCTTGCAGCTGTGGAAATACTTGAGTTTGTACATTTTCCTGTCGAAAGCTGGATAAAGTTCAGGCTGCTTGATGAAAATCAGGTCGTGCATGGTGACTATGCTC
The DNA here is from genome assembly GCF_056203535.1 of Candidatus Limimorpha sp. Lineage (NCBI taxonomy): Bacteria > Pseudomonadati > Bacteroidota > Bacteroidia > Bacteroidales > Candidatus Limimorpha > Candidatus Limimorpha sp. The sequence goes on from NZ_JBADWU010000063.1 coordinate 37,330, forward strand.
CGCGCCTTGGTCTTTTCGATGCCCCAAGGCAATTCGTGGCTCAGTCCGTGAAAAACGTCGATGTTTTCTTTTTTGATTTCCGAAACCATTCCGAAACTGCGCCATAAGGCACTCAGGCTTCTGTCGATTTTATTGCTCGGAAGAATGATTTGGGCATTGACGGGACAATCGAAAGAAATGCTTTTGTCGATTTTCGGCGTGTATAGAAAATGCTGGTTTTCAGGGAACGACGACGACATGATGCGGATGGTGTCGCGGCTGTAGTTGCCCAATCCGCGATGGTTGTTGAAAGCCCGTTTTGCATCAAACCCGATTCTCATTTTCCTGTTATGCAGTGTTTTATTATTTTGAATTTTTCAATGAAAACTTGCCATTTGGTAAGTTCGTAGTCATTTAACGGCAAAATTGCAGGCTCGCCGATTTTCAGGAATTGATGCATGAAAATGTTGGCAGAAAAGCCCCATTTCATAGTAAATGTGTGACGGCCTCTGTTTTGCTTCACCCGTTTTGTCGATTTGCATCCGAAATGATAAACCAGACTGTTTCCTACGCCAATGAAATTGCGAACTCCAGCATTCCAAAGTTTCAGGGAAAGGTCAGGGTCGGAATACATGCCCGGACTGAACTCGATGCTCATTCCGCCCACTTTGTCCCATAAATCAAGGCTGACGAGGACTGGCGGCCATGTGCTTCCTGACCAGTCGGTATGTTTGAGATTCTGGTATTGTGAAAGCAAATCGTTTTCGCGAAATGTCTGTAAATCATCGCCAAAATCGGCTATGATGCAGCATGGGTTATTGCCGTGAGGCTCAATCATCGTGGCGGATATCATGCATGTTTTGCCATCCATGCTTTGCAGTTTTTTGTCCATGAAAAAATCCCATTTCGGAAGGAAATACATGTCATCGTTGGCATAAAGAATGTGTGTTGTCCGAACCAAATCGCGGCAAGCGTTCAGTCCGTAGCAAATTCCAATGTTGGTTTCGGAATACACATAATCAATGTCGCTTTGGCTTTCGACCCATTCTTTTGTTCCATCAACACCTTCATTGATCATTACGATGATCTGATGTCGGTATGTCGAGTTTTTCCTCAGACTTCCGATGCATAACTGTAAATAAGGCAAATTGTTCCACGTCGGTATGACAATGGAATATTTGGCATCGGTTTGTGTTGCGCGAAGGCTTTTGAGAGTGTTCAATTCCATGTTTATGATCTTTTTGCAATGAGTTTGCGCTTCAAAAATACGCTTTTTGCGTTGATTTGGCTGATTCTTAATCCAGTTTTTCCGTCAAGGAAACCTGCCTTGAAAACGTAATCGTGCACGAAACGCCAAAAACAATGAACGCAAGCTCCAAAAATTGTGCCTTTTTTGCCTCTGGCGATGGCATCTTCAGCCGACAGATGGGCGAATTTTTCGGTTTGACGGCGAAATTCAGCCTCGCTGTAATAGGAATAATGGTATAAGTCGCCATCGATGCGGACAGTCTCGTGATCGGCAGGAATGGCTAATGTTTCGTGGACTTGACCGCCCGTCCAACTGACAAACCTGCGGTCGAAAATCCTGATTTTGTACTCAGGATACCAGCCGCCATGACGAATCCATTTGCCGCAATAATTCATCAGCCGGTTCATTGAAAACACTTTTTTCTCCGCGTTTAATTCTTTGATTTTCTGAATGGATTGCGCCAATTCAGGTGAAACAGCTTCATCGGCATCGATGGAAAAAATCATGTCGTTTGAGGCCAATGCGTTGGCATATTGCTTTTGTTTCACATAGCCTTCCCATTGGTGTTTCACGAACTTCACGCCCAACGATTTGCAGATGGATTCGGTGGCATCGTTGGAAAACGAGTCGACCACAATGATTTCGTCGGCAATGCCTTGCAGCGATTGCACACAACGGCCAATGTTTCTCTCCTCGTTGAGGGTTATTATGACGGCTGAAAGAGTGTTCATGCTTCTAAAATTTGGCAAAGATAGTTGTTTTTGGGCATAAATTTGTCATAAATCTTGCATTAATCTTTTTTGCCTTCAGCAGCGGACAATAAATGCGAAGTAAGTTTTAAAGCGGTTTTTCTTGCCTCCACGTATCGCACGTATCTTTTTATCAAATTATCGTCAGCCCATCTGTCAATTTATGCGCAAGGCGCATTTATAATTTCTGTGCAATCTGTAATATCTGTAGTTTGTTGAAAATCAGTGTAATCTGCAAAATCTGCGGTTTAAAAAATCATGTTCCGCCAAGGCGGGAGAGAGTAAATGTGGAGTAAATTACGGAGTAAATTAGGAGTAAATTTTTTTCATGCGTCAGCTAATCTGTGAAAATTCATGCGCTTGCGCATATAAAATTTTCTGTATAATCTGTAAAATCTGTAGTTAATTGAAAATCAGTGTAATCTGCAAAATCTGCGGTTTAAAAAAATCATGTTCCGCCAAGGCGGGAGAGAGTAAATGCGGAGTAAATTACAGAGTAAATTAGGAGTAAATTTTTTTTCATGCGTCAGCTAATCTGTGAAAATTCATGCGCTTGCGCATATAAAATTTTCTGTATAATCTGTAAAATCTGTAGTTAATTGAAAATCAGCGAAATCAGCGAAATCTGCGGTTCAAAAACACTCTGCATAAATCAGCGTTATCTGCGGGAGAAAAAAACGTGTCAATTCATGCTCTTTGTTCCCTGAGCCTGTCGAAGGGTGAATTTAATAATATCTGTATAATTTGTAAAATCTGTAGTTAATTGAAAATCAGTGTAATCTACGAAATCTGCGGTTCAAAAACTCTCTGCATAAATCAGCGTTATCTGCGGGAGAAAAAATCAGTACAAATCATGCTCTTTGTTCCCTGAGCCTGTCGAAGGGTGAATTTAATAATATCTGTATAATCTGTAAAATCTGTAGTTAATTGAAAATCAGTGTAATCTGCGAAATCTGCGGTTCAAAAGCTCTCTGCATAAATCAGCGTTATCTGCGGGAGAAACGGAAATTTACTTATTTTTGCATCTTTAAACTGATTAAAAATGGAATTACTCAAAGGAAAAGTCGCTCTCATTACGGGTGCTGCCCGCGGCATTGGAAAGGCAATCGCCTTGCGTTTTGCTTCCGAAGGTTGCGATATTGCTTTCACTGATTTGGTTATCAATGAATTGGCTGAAGAAACAAAGAAAGAAATTGAAGCTCACGGTGTGCAGGTAAAAGCCTACGCTTCGGATGCTTCCAATTTTGAAGATACGCAAAATGTTGTCAAACAGGTGAATGACGATTTCGGTCATATTGATATTTTGGTCAACAATGCGGGCATCACGAAAGATGTTGCCTTGAAACGCATGACCGAAGACCAGTGGGATGCTGTCATCAATGTCAATCTGAAATCGGTGTTTAATTTTACGAAGGCTATTCAGCCGATTATGTGGAAACAAGGCGGCGGAAGTGTCATCAACATGAGTTCGGTGGTCGGTTTGGGCGGCAATGCCAACCAGTGCAATTATGCTGCATCGAAGGCTGGCATCATTGGCTTCACGAAGTCGGCGGCCAAGGAAATGGGTGTGCGCAACATCCGTCACAATGCCATTGCTCCGGGCTTCATCCTGACCGAAATGACCAAGGCTTTGCCTGAGGAAATCCTAAAAAAATGGGAGGAATCGATTCCGTTGCATCGCGGCGGAACGCCTGAAGACATTGCCAACGTGGCGGTCTTTTTGGCTTCCGATTTGTCGAGTTATGTCACGGGCCAGGTGATTCATGTCTGCGGCGGCATGGCGATGTAAGGCTTGATTTAAAGATTTAAATATTTAAAATTCAAAGATTTAGTAGAATAAAAAAATAGCAAACGCGCCCGCCCTGAAAGGGCAGTTTGTAGTAGCAAAGGACAGAGCGAGCCGGCGAGCGGCACCCTTTGCGAAGATTTGGATTTTTTTGAAAAATGAATGTTGGTTTGCCGATATGGATGTTGTTGGTCGCCTTGCTTGTAGGCGTGGCGGTTGCGGGATTTTTGTATTTCCGAAATAAGAAGCAACATTATGGCAAAGCCTTGACAATCATTTTGTTTGCACTCCGCACTTTGATGACGGCACTTGCCGTTTTGCTTCTTTTCAATCCTTATATCCGGCAGAAAATCACATCGGTTGAGCAGCCGGTTTTGGTTTTGGCGCACGACAATTCGGCTTCCATCGCTTTGGGCAAGGATTCCGCATATTACAAGACGGAATATCTTTCTCAATTGGAGCAATTCAAATCGGAATTGGCTGATGCCTATCAGGTTGATTCATACGAATTTGGACAAGAAATCCGCGATTTCGACCACCTTGATTTCAGTGACCAGTTGACCGATATTTCAAGCCTTTTGCAGACTTTGGGCCGTCGTTATTACAAGCGCAATGTGGGTGCCGTGGTGCTTTTCTCCGATGGCGTTTACAACCGCGGTTTTGAGCCTGAATTGCTGGCCCAGAAGTTTCCATTTCCGATACATACTGTGGTTTTGAGCGACACGGTTTCCTATCCCGATTTGTCAATCAAGAATGTGCATTACAATAAGGTGGTTTCGCTTGGCGCGACTTATCCCGTGCGCGTGACGGTCGGTGCCCGTGATTTGGCCAATAAAAAGGTGACGATTACCCTTTCGGAAGATGGAAAACTGATTGATAAGCAGGAAATAACGATTCCTTCGAATCGTTTTTCAAAGGAAATCGACTTTATGCTTGAAGCCACTTCAAAAGGTGTGAAACAGATTGATATTGAGGTAGGTGGCATTGAAGATGAAGAACAAATGCTGAACAATGTGAAGCACATTTTCGTTGAAGTGCTCGACCAAAAATATAAGGTGCTTTGTTTGGCCAATGCGCCACATCCCGATTTGTCGGCAATACGCAGCGTCTTGAACGAAAATTATGAGGTCGATTTCGCTTTTGCAAAGGAGCAAATTCCTGATTTTGCGAATTATAACCTTGTCGTTTTGCATCAGGTGCCGTCCGAAAAAACTGATTTCAATGCCTTGAAATCGCAGTTGGAAAAGAATAGGAAAATGCCTTTGCTTTTTGTTGTCGGACCGTCTTCCGATTTGAAATATCTGAATGAAATCCAGAAGGTTTATGCAATAAATAATGGTGCGACGAATGCGGTTTTGGATGTCAAGGCGCATGGAAATGCTTCATTTTCAACCTTTACGATGGAAAGTAAGGATTTGGAATTTGTCAACAGGTTCCCGCCTTTGGCTTTGCCGCACATCGAAATCACGCCATTGGCTGCACACGACGATTTGCTTTTGCAGGATGTGATGGGCGTGAAATCCGGTTTGCCGTTGCTGAGTTTCGCTCAGGATGGCCGTAAAATGGCGTTTTTGTTCGGGACGAATGTGTGGCGTTGGCGTTTGTTTGAATACTATGAATCTGAAAATCATGCTGTTTTTGACGAGATATTTACTAAGTCTTTGAAATATTTGCTGTTGGCTGCCGATGATGGTTCTGCCATTTATTGCAAGGAGGAATATTACAGCAACGAGCCGATTGTCATTCGTGCTGAATTGCGCAATGCAAGCAATGAACTGATTACTGATCCTGATGTGAATATTCAGATTGTCAATAAGTTGACGGGCGATACATACGATTATGCCTTTGCCAAACGTGAGCATGATTATGAATTGAACGCTGGAATTTTGCCTGAAGGCATTTATACTTATAAGGTGCAATCGCAGATTGGCGATAAGATTCTGACGGTGAACGGTTCGTTTTCGGTGGTTGCCATTGGCATTGAGGCGCAACAGTTGACGGCAGATTGGGAAAGAATGTGTAATTTAGCGGCATCAACGAACGGGAAGTGTTACATGGCAGATGATATGCAGCAGTTGTTCGCTGATTTGCAGAACGATACGAGAATAACATCGGTTGAGCATCAGGAGACGCGTTTCGAGGACTTGATTCACTCAAAATGGTTGTTCTTCGTGCTGATTGGATTGGCGGCAGTGGAGTGGGTGTTGCGCAAAATGTTTGGGAGCTATTAGGGTTGAATTGTTTGTTGTTTATTTGTTGAATTGTTTATTTGTAGAGACGCGATTTATCGCGTCTGAAAAATAAAATATCAGTTTAGATGAATCTTTAAATTTTAAATATTAAATTTTAAATCAAATAGTTACATGAAAATTCAAGATCAAACCGTCGTGACAATGACATACGTCTTGCGCGAAAACGATGAAAATGGTACTGTCCTTCAGGAGACCACAAAAGAGAATCCATTTGTCTGCATTTTTGGCATGCATCAGTTGCTTCCAAAGTTTGAAGAGAATCTGATGGGCAAGGAACCAGGCGACAAATACGCTTTCCATTTGACCCCAGCTGAAGCCTACGGCGAACGCGATGAGGCTTACATTATGGATTTGGACAAGGAAATGTTCTGCCAGAATGGTGTCCTCATGGATCTCGTTAAAGTCGGCGCTCAGTTGATGATGCAGACTGCCGATGGTCGCCCGATTGCCGGTATCGTCCGTGAAATCGGTGACAAGACCGTCAAGATGGACTTCAACCACGATATGGCTGGCAAGCACCTCCATTTCTCAGGCGAAATCATCGATGTCCGTGAAACAACGGATGAAGATTTCAACGATAATTGTGGCTGCGGCTGCGACGACTGCAACTGTGAAAGTTGCGGTGAAGGTTGCGAAGGCTGCCATTGATTTGTTCATCCGCCGCATCGCTGGCTCTGCGTCGTAGACCCGACGTGCCGCTTCGCTTGCGACGGGTTCAATGTAGGCTGCCCTTTCAGGGCGTTAGACCATCCGATTCGGTCGCCCTGAAAGGGCAGTTTAGTTTCAGCAATAGGCAAGTGAGCTTGCGAACGACACCTATTGCTGATAAAATGAAAATGCAGATAATTAGAATGATATGACACAATCATTGTCCAAATTGTATATCCACGCGACATTTCATGTGAAGTATAATAGTGTGTTGTTGCGGAAGCAGGATTATGCTGATTTGTATGCCTACATCGGTCAAGTGCTGAAAACGCAGGGTTGCACGCCAATACAGATTGGTGGTGTAGAGAATCATATTCACATCTTGTGCATCATGTCGAAAAACATCGCTTTGACAAAGTTGATGGAGGAGGTGAAGCGCAATAGCAGTCGCTGGATTAAGACCAAAGACGATTATTACAAGGATTTTGCGTGGCAAGGCGGTTATGGTTGTTTTTCTGTCAGTCAGTCGGTGGTAGATAGGACGAGAAGATACATTCAGAATCAGGAACAGCATCATCATGGGACGACTTTCGAGGAGGAGTATTTGGCGTTTCTGAAGGAGTATGATGTTGATTATGATGAGGCTTATTTGTTCTCGGATTAGTTCATGTTCATCCGCCGCATCGCTGGCTCTGTGTCGTAGACCCGATGTGCCGCTGCGCTTGCGACGGGTTCAAGAAAGGCTGCCCTTTCAGGGCGTTAGACCGTCCGGTTCGGTCGCCCTGAAAGGACTGCTTGTTTTCAGCAATAGGCAAGTGAGCAATGCGAACGACACCTATTGCTGAACAAACGCCCTGAAAGGACAGATTATTAGGACTAAACACGTCACAATTATTGTCCGTTATGAAAAACAAAAAAGCCCAGCCATTAGGCTGGGCTTTTGAATTGTTGTAGTGAATGGTTAGGAATTATTTCTTGTTCTTCTTAGCCATTGCGTAGGCTGCACCCATGCCGATGAGCAGCAAGGCACCGCCGCCGAGCGGAGCATCCTGGTCGCCGTCCTGGTTGTGTATGGGGAGCAGAGGCAGCAGGCCGGTATTTCTGTCGTAGCCGCCAGCGCCATAGAAATATTCATCGCTTACGGCACCATAGCCAAACAGACCGCCACCTTGCCGCGGACCGTTGTTTTTGCCGTTATCGAAATACTGTGCCGAAGCACCGAATGTCAGGCCAAGAACGATTGCAATTGTCAATACTAACTTTTTCATTTTATTTCGTATTTATTTGTTCAACTTAATTCATTTGGTTTCCGAGGCTGCGAGGTCTCGAGGTCTCGTGACCCCGAAACCTTGCGTCTCGTATTCCATTTATTTAACAACAATTTTCTGTGTCATACCGTTGAGGTTGATGATATACAAGCCAGCCTTCAGGTTGAGGGCCTTGTTGTAGCTGCCGCTGACGGTTTCGGTGCTGATGATGCGACCGATTTCATCGACGATTTGCAAGGTTGCTTCGCCTTCGATGTTGTCGATGACCAAGTTGCCGTCGCTCATGTAAGCGAAGTCTACTGAGCTTGTCGAAGCGTTTTCTTCAACGCCGGTCATGCTGAATACGAGTTTGAAACGTGAAGCATAGTCTGAAGCCTTGGCCTCGAAGGTGTAGCTTGCTGAGCCTGTCGAAGCAAGCAGGTCGACATCCATGCCGGTCTTATTATCAATAAGGTGTAAGTATTCGGCATCGACGTTCTCGGTGTTCACCGTGATGGTGTAGCTGCCGTTCTTTTCAGCCTTGAAGTTCACTGGGAGTTCGCCTTGGGCTTGAGCAGCGACCACGGCAAAGTCGTCTCCATTCTGAGAGATATAGAGGCAGCTGTTTTCGTTGAAGAAGAACTTGCTCAGTTGGCTGTCACCGCTGAAGTTGATGCGGGCACGGTCCATTGTGTTGGCATTGCGGGTGGCTTTGGCAATGGTGATGTCCATCGCATTGATGTCTCTCGTTGTTTCTTCTCCCTTAACGAAGGTGACGCTTTCTCCTGTAGCATTAGCTTTCACCATGATGCCGGTGCAAGGAGCAATGGTGCTGTTTTCGGCCAAGGTGATGCTTTCACCATCGCAGATGTAGAAGTCCTGTATGCCGATGTTGGCGTTACAGGCAAATGGGTTGCCGATGAGGTTGAAGCCAGCGAGACGGACGTCTTCATAGGCCAAGGTCTTGCTGCCGTCAGTTGCATTCAGTGTGCCGACAAATTCTATGGTCGTGTTGGCTGCATTGGCATAGAGGTAGCCTTCCTTGTTGGTGATGCTGAAAGCTGTGCTTTCATAGTTTTTCCATTCTATATCGGCTGTCTGCTCAAACTTGTAGAGGTCGAAAGTGCCGTTGTTGAGGTTATGGCTTGTGAGGGTGGCCATAGGTGAGGCTACGAAATGCCAGCCATCGTTTACACCTTCTGTGGTTGAATAAGCTGCAACTTCCTTACGCATGGTGGCCTGTACGCCATCATTGCTGTGGATGAGTTGTGCGCCGTCTTCGATGATGAGGTTGGCAGGGTTTTCGTTGCTCATTGTGCCTGTAACGGTGAGGGTCTTGCCACTCAGGATGATGGAAGGGCCGGCAACGGTTAATGAAGCAAGTTCGGTGTCTACATCGTAAACGCGGGTGTAGTAGTGGGGGGTGCCTGGGATGCCTTCGTCTTTCTTGTAAAGGTAAACAGGACTTTGACCACCGTCTTTATAATAACGGAAGTATCCAGCAGTATTATAACGGAAAACGGCTCCAACAGCATTTCCTCCTAATGCTAAGTTGATTTCGTCTTCTGATACGAAATTGATAGTTATTGGGTATTGTGCTGCAGTTTCTCTGTTGGTTGTAGAGGCTAATCCGTTTGAATTAGATGATTGGTAGTTATATTTCCCATCTTGTGTTTCTAGCAGATATGTGTTGCTGCCTTCAATCTTTTCTAAAGTTACGTGATATGTGTCGCCCCATTGTGCAGAAACCGTATTTTCGTCTTCGCTAAGATTACTTTCAGGGTTAGCTTTTTGATTTGGTTTTCCTAAGCCATCTGTGCCACCTGTACTGCCATCGGCAAATATTTCTGAGGAGTATGCAATCAGGTATTCTCCGCTCCAGTCGGTTAATGCGGATGTTACCTTTTCATAATTGCCGGAACCAGCAATGCCGCCTTCTTCTCTTGAGAACACGGCGAAAAGGGTTACAACGCTGGTAGGTGTGTAAGGATTGGCAACGAACTGGATTTCGCTTTCGCTTTCAGTCCAACCGGCGAATGTGAATCCTGTAGGAATGTTTGTCGGATCCGAAAGAGTAATTGAACCCTGAACTGGTTGTGGTTCGCCGACAACGCCATTCGAACTCATTGTTAGGGTGTAAGGAGCACCATTTTGCGTGACGGTAACATCCTTGTCGTCGGCACCGTCGTATGAGAGGGTGATGGTAGCAGTGCGTTCAGCATGAGTCGTGTTGGCTGTTGTGGAGAAAATGACGCTTTCATCGCCAACTTGGATATTGGATATCCAATCCGCTTCTGTGCTTGCCGCCAAGGTCTTTCCGGTAACGGGATTTGAAATTGCGTAAGCGATTTCACCTGAGGTGGCATCGTAGGTCAAATTTACTTCATCATCTGCATTGATTACTGGGTCGGGGGAAGGAGTGCTTTCTTTATAAAGCGCCTTAATTCCGCACACCTATAATAGATTAAAAGGAATAAAATCCTGAGCAACAAAAAGTTGCCCAGGACATTGCCATGTCAGGAATTTCACCTATCTTAGTGGTGGAAAAACAAAAACAAGCAAAAGACTGACAGACATGGCAAAGATAGAGATTAAATCCGACAGGATCACGCCATTCGGCGGAATTTTTCCCGTGATGGAGCAGTTTGACTCCATGCTTTCCCGGACGATAGACACCACGCTCGGCCTCAG
>NZ_JBADWU010000064.1:0-40927 GCF_056203535.1 Candidatus Limimorpha sp.
GGCTGTAGTATAATATATGACTGATTTTTCTAAGATATAGAAATAATGATATAAGTATCACATTTACAAACATCTACAAAAATAATGCAAATAACGCTAATAATTCATTTTTATCAACTTTTGTCTTGACACAAAAGTTGCAAAAAGTCAAGGGCAGGACAATCGGCCCAACGCACAGTCTGCCTAAGAACTTGATTTTCAAACATCATGTCATAAACGCAGATATATGAAAATCAAGTCCTTAGTCAGCCTTTTGGCGGGCGCTGCCCCGCCGTCCTGCCCGACCAGCCGCACCCACCTCGAACAGGCTTTCAACACTTCAGTCAGGACAATCTTTAGAAAGATGGTGAAAAACACGGCATCAACGAAATCAATAAAAAATCAGTCTTTTATTAAACTAGAACCAAAAGAAAAAACAATGTTGCCAAAATGGCTTTTCGATAGAATCATCAGTCTGCTGGGGCTGCTTTGCCTCGGTTGACTCTACCTTGTCATAGCCATCATGATAAAATTCAAGACGGGTGGACCGGTGTTTTATGCACAGGTGCGTGTGGGGCGCAATGGCCGCCTTTTCCGTTGCCATAAGTTCTGCACCATGGAAGGCGAACAAGAAGAGTCGCCCATTGCTGCCTTGGAACAAAAACGCATCACGCCCATAGGCAGGACCTTAAGGCATCTCCACCTCGACGAATTGCCGCAGCTTTGGGATGTCTTCATCGGCAAGATGAGTTTCGTAGGCCCTCGCCCCGATGTGCCAGGCTATGCTGATAAACTGGAAGGGGAGGACAGGGCGATTCTGAAACTCCGTCCGGGCATCTTGCGGGAGCTTGTTTTGGCATCTACTTGTTTCAGCAGTTTATTTTGCAGATTTTATATTACAAAACTTCATTCCCTGTCTTGGTTGGCCCTTATTGGCTACCTTGGTTGGGATTTGCAATAACATTGCCTTTGTCGTATCTGCTTTCTGTTTTGTTGCTGAATACGAAGTGGGGGAAGTTTTTGATTGGATAATATCATGTCAGATAATCTAAATAAGAAAATAGTATCCGCCACGAAGTGGTCGGCCATAACGGAGATTATGGCAAAACTTGTCACGCCAATTACTTCTATGGTGATGGCAAGGTTGCTCACGCCCGAAGCTTTCGGTGTGGTGGCCACTTTCAGTGTCATTATCTCTTTTGCCGAGATTTTTTCCGATGCTGGTTTCCAACGGTACCTGATCCAGCATGAATTTGCCGATGATGAAGAAAGAGACCGCTCAACGAATGTGGCGTTCTGGTCCAATCTGTTTCTGAGTTTCTTTATTTGGGGACTGATTGCTTTATTCAGAAATCCTTTGGCTGAGTTGGTGGGAAGTCCTGGTTTAGGATTGGTGTTGGTTGTTACATGTGCCGGTATTCCGCTGACGGGCTTCTGTAGCATACAGACCGCTCTGTTTAAGCGCAATTTCGATTTCAAGACGCTGTTTTGGCGACGTTTAGTTTCGATTCTTATCCCAATCTTTGTCACCATCCCTTTGGCGTTTTGGCTGAGAAACTACTGGGCTTTGGTTATTGGTACTTTGGCATCGAATGTGGCAAATGCCATTTTGCTTTCGGTAAAATCCATCTGGAAACCTAGACGTTTCTACAGTTTTTCCTTGCTGAAGGAGATTTTCCCATTCTGTGGATGGAGCCTTCTGGATTCGGTTTTAGTGTGGGCGACATGTTATGCCGATATTTTCATCATTAGTCGTGCTTTGAATGTTTATTATTTGGGATTGTATAGAACATCCGTTTTAATGGTTGGTCAAATAGTCTCTTTAATCACGTCAATAGTTCTGCCTGTCATTATGCCGTCTTTGTCGCGTCTGCAGAACGATTTGCCTGAAATGCGCAGGATGCTGCTGAAATTTCAAAAGACTACGGGACTGGTGTTGCTGCCTTTGGGCGTGGGAATTTTTATGTTTAGGGATTTGCTGACAAATGTCATGTTGGGCAGCCAATGGATGGAAGCTGCCGATTTTCTGGGCTTGTGGGGGCTGATGGAAGCTGTGATGGTGGTTTTTGCCCGTTTCTGTTCGCCGGTTTATCCCGCCATTGGCAAACCGAGAGCCTCTGTCATTGTGCAAATATCGCATTTAGTAGTCCTGATACCTGCCATTATCATCTCAGGGCGATTTGGCTTCAAGGCGTTGTATATCACCCGTTCCTTGGTTCGCTTGGAATTGGCTCTGGTGAATCTAATAGCAGTGTATGTTCTGATAAAGCAATCGCCATGGAAGATGTTGATGAATATTCTGCCAGAGTCAATATGTTCCATCTTAATGGCAATTGTGGCGTATTTGCTGTTGATGCTTAATGGTAGCATTGTTATCTCTTTTGTCTGGGTGGCGGTTTGCGTATGTGTTTATTTCTTGTCGCTATACTTCCTGTTCCCTAAGGAAAGAAATGTTGTCAATTCATTGTTACGAATTGCACTGAATGTCGCAAAACGGAAACGTTGATGTTTATCCCATGAATTTGAATAAGAGAAATGCTAAAAATGAAAATCAATCTCATCCATTATTTCAACATTTTTTTCATCGCATTTTGCATCATTTGGCAGCCATTTCAATTGTATGTGTTGCATGTTGATGCTGCGGGAAGGACAATCATGTTGCTGTCGGTTGTCGCTTTCCTGCTGAATTTCAATCGGATTCTGTTTTTGTTCAGGCATACGAAAAGTGTCAGGATATGGTGTGTGTTGGTGCTGTATGCCTTGGTGAACAGTCTGCTTCAAGGTTATGTGTCCGAGTATGGAGCGTTTGGCTTTTTCCCTGTCAACTTCACGAATCCGTTGGTTTTCTTGTTAATCGTGACTTTGGAAATCCAAGACAATTGCGATTCTTGTGTGGCTGTAATGCTGGTGGCCTATTTGGTGTTTCTTTTTTTTGGTGCTTTCCATTTGTCGGGTTCTCCATTTGATAGAGTCATGTCGGAAATGGGAAATATGTTGCCGCTAACGGCCGTTGCCTGTGTCTTTATGGTTGCTGTTCTTTTTGTCTGGAAAAGGGTAAGGTTGCTTTCGCTTTTGTTAGTGGTGGCCTTCTGCCTGTTTGTTGTCATAATTGCCGCCACCCGAAAGGCAATGGGGGCCATTGTCATCCTGCTGTTTGGCGTTTTGCTGGCAAGAAACAGGGAAGGGCTTTGGGTTTTATTCATTAAAATGCTCTGTGCCTTTGCGTTTTTTTATATAGCCATCAACTACGTTTTGGATAACACCTTGATTGGAGAGCGTATCGTAAGCAATGAAGATTATATACCCGTGCAAATGGTGAAGAACGAAAAACTGAATGATTTTCTGATGATAGCATTGGGCGATAGGGCAATCCAATATGTGGGAGGATTTGAAGTGTTCCGTGAGCATCCGGTTTTCGGCATAGGAATAGGCAATTACATGACATACACAGAAACCGATTATCGGCTTCATACCGAATACATGGTGCAATTGTGTGAAAACGGGCTTGTCGGTTTCATCCTTTTATTGCTGTTCTATATCTCCGTGTTTCGTGGGCGCAAAAGAATCCGTGCCTACGATAGGAATTTTTCCATATTGCTGTGTTTCGGGTTGCTTGCCGTCTTGTTCATCGATTTTACTTCTTGGACGTATGATATGAATTACATCATGTCTATTTATGGCGTGATGATTGGTTGCTCAAATATCAATTATTATGAAAATAGCAATTTGTCCTCGGAAGGACTCGTTCAGCGACCGCTGGATTGAGTATTGTGAGAAAAACGAGATTGATTTCAAATTGGTCAATCCTTATGCCAATGATATTGTTGCGCAAGTGTCGGATTGTAATGCCTTCATGTGGCATTTCCATCATGGAGACTATCGTGACATGCAATTCGCCAAAAGCCTTATCTTGTCGTTGGAGACAAAAGGCATAAGGTGTTTCCCCGATTCTCATACCTGCTGGCATTTTGATGACAAGGTGGCGCAGATGTATTTGTTGGAGTCTGTAGATGCTCCTATGGTGCCTTCGTATGTGTTTTATTCGAAAGAGGAAGCCTTGGAATGGGCAGACACTACCACATTCCCCAAGGTGTTCAAACTGAAAGGAGGTGCCGGATCCAGCAACGTAATGCTGGCCCGGACAAAAGCGGAAGCTATCCGTCTCATAAAAAAATCTTTTGGAAAAGGTTTCCGGCAGTATCGCTGGCAAGAAAAGTTTATAGAAGAATGGCGACGGTACACATTGGGTATGAGCACATTCCATGATGTGTTGCGTACTTTGTATTATGCTTTCAAAAAATTCCCCACAGATTTTGACCATTATCATGGAAAGGAAATCGGATACGCTTATTTTCAGGATTTCATTCCCGACAACCCTTACGACATTCGAGTGTGCGTGGTTGGAGGAAAGGCTTTTGCCGTGAAGCGCATGACAAGAAAGAATGATTTTAGGGCATCGGGAAGTGGAAAATCGGTTTTCGACAAGGGACAAATTGATGAAAGATGCGTGATAATAGCGTTTGATGCAGCTGAAAAACTACAGGCACAGAGTGTCTCATTCGATTTCCTGTTTGATGGAAGCAATAATCCCTTGTTGGTGGAAATCAGTTATGGTTTTCCTGTTACATGGTATGGTAAGTTTGACGGCTACTGGACTTCTGATATGCTATGGCACGCAGGCAGCGATTTTGATTTCTGCGGCTGGGTGGTGGAAAATCTGATAAAGTAATGAGAAAGCAGAATGTTTTCCTGTATTGTACGGGGATTGATGACATCGTGTGCGGCTTGCCGAAAGTTGCTGGCATTCAGGTTCAGATGTGGTTTTGGGCCAAGACGTTCGCAAGTCACGGATGGAAGGTGTATAGCTTTTCGGAAAAAGGCATTCGGCTTTCTGACGATAGTGTCAGATTTGTAAAACTAAGGCAGCCAAGAATTCTGCATACGCTTCATTTGCAATTGGTAACGGAACTTTTGGGCTGTCTTAAACTTGGCTTTATACACCCCAATCTGGTCGTGTTGCGTGGGGCGCGAAGGGAGAATTTCTTTGTGGCGATACTATGCAAACTTTTATCCATAAAAACAGTGTTTTTCGGCGCCAGCGACGTTGGTTTTATCCCAGGGAAAGAACAGATAGCAGGTAGTCGTAAAAACACAATTATTTTCAGAAAATCAATAAGATACATCGACTATTTTGTTACGCAAAACGAAATTCAACACGACAGTCTTTTTTTCAATTATTGCAGGAAAAGCATTGTCGTACCCAACATTTGGCTGCCGACAAGTCGCAGCAAATCGCGTGAAAAAGGATACGACGTGCTGTGGATTGCAAATTTGCGGCCTTTGAAACGTGCAGAATGGCTGCTTGGCTTGGCAAACTCCTTGCCGGCGCGTTCTTTCGCCATGGTTGGCGGCCCCAACGACCCAAAGTATTATGATTATATTGAACAAGAGGCAAATAAAATACCTAATATAGACTTCATTGGCGCAAAGCCTTTTAATTATGTAGATAACTTATTGAGCAACAGTAAATTGTTGGTTTGTACATCGGAATTTGAAGGCTTCCCAAACACATTTTTACAGGCTTGGGCAAATTCAATTCCTGTTGTCTCTACGGTGAATCCAAATAAAATATTGACCGAAAAAGGAATAGGCATTTATGTGGAAACTCTGGAAGATTTAATCCAAAAAGTGGATAACTTGTTGTCCGACAAGCAATTGTACAATCTTATGAAAACTAATATAAAAGCGTATTTTGAAGCCAACCATTCAAATGAAGTAGCATACAATAAGATAATCAAATTATTAGACAGTGAATTGCTATGAGAATAGGCACGTATCTATATAAAGTACAATTCGGTGGAGGCGAAAAGCGACTGATTTTCCTATGCAAAGAACTTGCAGGCAAAGGCCATGAAATCGTGATTTTCACCGCCGACGAGGCAATAAAAAACATAAAGTTGCCTTTTACAATAATATTGTTCAAAAAAGACTCCAATAAAATAACGCGTTACAAAATCATCAGGCAAAACATCAGGAGAAAACGACTTGATTGGTTCCTGATGTTTTATCCACAAGATTTTGTCTTGGCTGCGGCCTTGTTGACAAAAACGCCAATACTGTCGTTCTTATGCGTTGATTGTCAATTTTATGCTAAAAACATACTTAGAAAAATGATTCAGTCGTTTTGGCTTGGCTGTAGTAAAAAAGTTGTCTTTCAAACGGAGCGTGTAAGGGAAACGATGCCAAGATACATCAGGCAAAAAAGCGTCGTGATTCCAAATCCAATAATGATTGAATATTGCAAATCTTCTTATACTATTGAAAAAAGACATGTCGTTTCTTCGGTCGGAAGGCTTGCCGATGGCAAGGGCTTTGATTTTTTGATAGACAGCTTTTCCAAGGCCTGCGAGGGAAACGACTACGTTTTGCATATATATGGAGACGGCCCTTTGAAAGGAAAATTGCAACAGCAAATCAACGATTTACACCTTGATTCAAGAGTTTTTTTAGACGGCTATTCAGATAATGTTCCGCAAGCGATTTGCAGTTCGGAGATTTTTGTGCTGGGCTCAAAATCGGAGGGAATGCCAAACGCCTTGATAGAGGCAATGGCTATGGGATTGGCTTGCATTAGCACAAAATTCAATAGTGGAGCCTCGGAATATCTGATTCAAGACGGCCAGAATGGATTGCTGGTCGATTACGGAGATGTAGGACAAATGGCAAATTGTATTCGTTATCTTATTGAAAACAAGGAACAAAGGCGTGACATGCAACAGGCCGCGCTTGAAATTTGGAATAAACTTGGAAAGGAAAAAATTGTGAAAGAGTGGGAAAATAGTTTAAAGTAAAAGTTTAGTGTTAAATAAACGCATCTTTCTCTAAACTCTAAACACTTAACCCTAAACTATCAATAATCATGGCTTTAAAAATATCAATAGTAACCGTGTGTTTCAACATGGTTTCGTTTATAGAACAGACGATAAAGTCGGTTCTTTCACAGGGTTATTCAAACCTTGAGTATATCATCATTGATGGAGGATCAACAGATGGGACTCAGGAAATCATAGAAAAGTATGAAGACAAACTGGCTTATTATGTCAGTGAGGCGGATGACGGAATGTATGATGCTCTGTCGAAGGGCTTTTCTCTCGCAACGGGAGATGTTTTAGCATGGCTTAATGCAGATGATATATATTTCAATCATACTTTCAGGGTTGTGAACGACATTTTTGAAAACAACAGCGATATTGCGTGGATTGGTGGAAAGTATTGCTTTCTGAGTGAGAACGGAGAGAAAACCAAGGCTTTCCCTAAATGCTCAGGAAGGTCTCGGGAAGACATATCAAACGGCTGGTGCAGGTATGGCTTGTTAGGCTATCTGCAACAGGAGAGCATGTTTTGGAGAAAAGAATTATACGAAAGGTGCGGCGGAATCGATATTTCATATAGGTACGCCGGCGATTTCGAACTATGGACCAGATTCGCAGGCCTTTCATCTCTTGCAAGGGTTGATATCCCATTGGCTGCATTCAGAATGCGCAGCGCAAGCCTCTCAAGAAACGGCGCCATGGAGTATCGCGACGAAATACTGAAGTCGTTTGATGCAAACCATCCGCTTAAAACGCCTTTTCTGTGGAGCTTGCTCGGCAAAAACAAGATAGCCAACCAACTGCTGAGGATGCTGCGTTATAGAAAAATAACCTACTTTTATTATTCTGGAAATGACGGTGTTTTGAAACGTAAGGAAAGATTGATGAATGCCAGCAACCACAATTTGGCTTCGTTGTTTTTCAAGTATCCTGACCATACGTGTCGGTTGAAATCCAAACGTTAAGTGTCCGTTCTCTTTGCGTAAGTAGATGACAAAATTAGTTTACATATTAAACACGAGAACGCGAGGTCGCGGGAATACGGGAATACGATATATCTCGAAGTCTCGCAGCCTCGAAATCCCGTGTCCATTTATCATGTAGTTTAATTTTGAACAAATACTTATCAGAATTACCAAACGTTCCTAATTTGATTTTGAAAAATGGAAAAAGTAAGCGATTTTAAGGGCCGTAATGTCAAATGGATGATGTATGTATGTGACATCATCACGCTTATTGCCGTATTCTCCTTCATTGCCATTTATATTGTTCCTGCTTTCGGATGGCGCAACTATGACAGCGATTTCAGGTTCTATCGTGATAGATTCGGACATTTGTTCGTGCTGATAATGTCATACATTCTCGCCTCATTTATATTCAGAATGAAAACAAAGGAGTTGAAATCCAATATTGATACGGTAATGCGTTCTTTGATCATCATAGTGTTCGCTCATGTCTTTTTCAGCATAAGCATCTATATATTATACAGGACTTTCCCGGGACATCTGATTATGTTGAGTGCCGTTTTCTGCTCTGTTTTGATGCCTTCTTTCCATCTGTCGATTCGCGCGGGATTAATAAGACTGAGACATAAAAAATCAAGAACGATTTCGGTTGTGTTTGTTGGAGCCGACAACTCAAATGTAACACTATATTCCCAGATTATTTCTGAATTCAGCATTTTCAGTTATGCGGTGAAGGGGTTCTTTACAACCACGTTGAAAGAAAACATCCCTAATGGAGTAGCATACCTTGGTTCGCTGTCGGATGTTTGCGATTATCTCAAAAACCATGACGTAACGGAAGTCTATTGTTCGCTGAACCCTGCAATGGAGAAGGAAAGGATTGACCGGATAGCCAAAACTTGCGAAGACGGATTCGTCAGGTTCTATTATGTTCCCAACATGGAAGGCTATCCGAAACGGAAAATGACGTTTTTCCGTTATGGTGATGTGAATCTGGTCAATCTCAGGGACGAGCCGCTTAGTAATCCGTATAACAGGTTCATTAAAAGATGCTTTGACATTATTGTTTCCGCTACGTTCTTGATTACGTTGTTCCCGATTGTATGGCTGATTCTCGCAATCATAATAAAAATAACGTCGCCTGGGCCGGTGCTGTTCAAACAGACACGTACCGGATATAACGGAAAACCGTTTACTTGCTTGAAATTCAGGTCGATGAAGGTGAATCTCGATGCGGACAAGATACAAGCTTCCAAAAATGATCCGAGAAAGACCAAGTTCGGAGATTTCCTTCGAAGGACATCCCTTGATGAACTTCCGCAATTCATCAACGTATTCAAAGGTGAGATGTCGGTTGTAGGGCCTCGCCCCCACATGGAGGTTCAGACAAAAATGTATTCCGAACTTATATCGGAATATATGGTCCGACATCAGTGTGTCCCCGGCATTACCGGCTGGGCTCAGATCAACGGATGCCGAGGTGAGACGAAAACCGTGGAAGAAATGGCGGAAAGAGTGAAACACGATATATGGTACATCGAGAATTGGTCCGTCATTCTCGACATCAGGATTATCATTAAAACCGTACTGCAAATACTTTCTAATGATAAACAGGCATATTGAAAAATGTTACGCATACGAGACTTACATTTGCTCAAAGACAAAAACGGACTGAAGGATATCCCTCAAGGAAAAATCCTTATCAACACGATAAATGCCCATAGTTTCAATACGGCTCAGACGGACGGTGTTTTTGCCGAGGCACTCACCAATGGAGACATCCTTATCCCTGACGGGCAAAGCATAGTTTGGGCTTGCAAATTCTGGAACAAGAAAGAGGCTCCAGCCGAAAGATGCTCGGGATGGGATCTTTTTTCTTACGAAATGGAAAAACTGAATTCAAAAGGTGGCAAATGCCTTTTTGTCGGCTCAACGGAAAACACGCTTTCACTCATCACAAGACAAGCGGAAAAAGACTATCCGAATATTGCAATTGACACGTATTCACCACCTTTCGAAAAATGTATTTCGGAAGAATCAAGTAATAAGATTATATCTTATATCAATCAGTCCAATCCTGATTTGTTATGGATTGGCATGACAGCTCCAAAACAGGAAAAATGGGCATATTCTCATTGGAATAGTTTAAGGATTAATTGCCATTGCGGAACTATCGGTGCCGTTTTTGATTTCTTTGCCGGAACAACTAAACGCGCCCCCGTCTGGATGCAGAGGAGCGGCCTCGAATGGTTTTCCCGCTTATGCAGCGAACCTAAAAGGTTGTGGAAGCGGTATTTAATCGGGAATGTGGTTTTCTGCTGGAATGTCATCACAAAAGGTTAGTAGTGGTCAGGTCGTGAAACACAATAAAGGGAAATAATGTAAATTTTCAACTCCAAACTTCTTATGATTATCAATATGAATGAAAATCAGCCCAACGAAAAGATTCAGGAAATACTGCGGCTGATAGAAAACCTTACGCCTGAAGAAAAGGATGAACTGTATGCTATGATTCTTGAGCCTATATTGAAACAGGCCGTCCATGCAATGCAAACAGGAGAGGACTATGCGGAAAATGATGATTTTGAATCATCCGTAGATAGTGATTTTAATGATCCCTTTCCGAAGACCTTGCCCCGCGACAATGTGAAGAAATACACATTGCGTGTCACGCTGAAAGGCTTGAAACCTGCCATATTCCGCAAGTTCGAGGTGCCTTCAAACATCACCTTGCGTAATCTGGGCGAACTGATTATTGACCTCATGGGATGGTTCGGCTATCATTTGCAGCAGTTTAGGGTCTATGATAGGTATTATTCTCCTGAATGGCAGGGCAAGGATAAAGGATGGGATTATTTTTCAGATAGTGAGAAAAATTTCAAAAGTGAGGAATATACTGTCGGTGATGTGCTGTCTGATAAAGGTAAATCCATCATGTTTGAGTACGATTTCGGCGATGGCTGGCAGCATGAAGTGAAACTATCGTCCATTGCGGATTATCAGCAAAATGAAGCCCATGCCGTGCGGCTCATCGATGGCCGACGGGCTTGCCCTATCGAGGATTGTGGCGGCATTTGGGGTTATGAAGCCCTCTGTGCTCACTTCTATGGCGACAAGTCTTTTGATGAAGAATACGAAAAGGAATTCTTCGATTCTTATATTGACGAGGACTTTGATCCTGAGTATTTTGATTTCCAAGATGCTCATGAAATTTGCAAGGTCTATTCGGAGGAGATTTTGAGAGAAGAACTTTAGAAAAGAGCTGCTCCCTGTTTCGATTTCTGAGTCAAATATTCCAAAAGGTCAAATAGTCTAAAGGTTCAAAAGGTCAAAAGGTCAAAAGTCCAATAGGTCAAAAGGTCAAAGGTCAGAAGGTCAAAGGTCAGAAGGTCAAAAGTCCAATAGTTCAAAAGGCTCAAAAGGTCAAAGGTCCAAAAGTCCAAAGGTCAAATAGTCTAAAAGTCAAAACAGTCAAATAGTCAAAATATGTCTAAACGCATCTATTTATGTCTCGCTCACATGAGTGAAGATGGAATCGAACAGAAGTATATCAAGGAGGCTTTCGACACCAACTGGGTGGTGCCTCTGGGGCCGAATGTCAATGCCTTTGAGCAGGACTTGAAGGTTTTTGTCGGACAAGACAAGGAAGTGGTGGCTTTGTCGGCTGGCACGGCTGCGGTGCATCTGGCTCTCATCGCCTGTGGCGTAGGTCCTGGCGACGAAGTCTGCGTGCAGAGTTTCACTTTCTGTGCTTCATCGCATCCTATCAAATATCTTGGCGCAACTCCAGTCTTTATTGACAGCGAACCTGATTCATGGAACATGGATCCTGTTTTACTGGAAGAAGCCATCAAGGATCGCATTGCCAAGACGGGACGTAAGCCGAAAGCCATTATTCCTGTGGCACTTTATGGAATGCCATACCGCATCGATGAAATCATGGAAATCTCTGAACGCTACGATATTCCTGTCATCGAAGATGCCGCCGAAGGCTTTGGGTCGAAATACAACGGACAAGTGCTGGGCACTTTTGGAAAATATGGTGTTCTCTCTTTCAATGGCAATAAGATGATTACAACATCGGGTGGAGGTGCTCTCATTTGCCCTGATGCCGAGGCTAAGAACAAGATTATGTGGTATGCCACACAAGCCCGTGAAGCCTATCCATATTATCAACATGAGGCCATTGGGTATAATTATCGCATGAGTAACATTTGTGCCGGCATAGGCCGTGGCCAGATGACGGTAGCCGAACAACACATAGACCATCATAGGTGCATTCAGAGATTGTATAGGGAATTACTGAAAGATGTTGAAGGCGTAACAATCCATGAAGAACCGGCTTGGTCACAAGGTGAAGCCAAATCCAATTTTTGGCTCTGCACCATCACTCTTGACCCATCATTGAAGGTGAAGGGGCAGGAGCGTGCTTATCAGGCTGCCATTCAAGGCGCTGTGGGTGGGGCTGCAGGTGTGGTGCATCAAAGCGAGAACTTGCACACGGAATGTGAACCAAACGCTAATGTCGAAGCCATGCGTATGGGGCTTGATGCCCTTGGCGTTGAGGCGCGACCGCTTTGGAAGCCTATGCACAAACAACCTGTCTATCAGGATTGTCCGGCATATCTCAATGGTGTCAGCGAAGGACTTTTCAAAGTTGGTCTTTGCTTGCCGTCGGGTCCTTGCGTTACGGATGATGATGTGCATTATATTGTCGAAAGCATCAAGGACCTGATTGTCGCTGACGAATAGATTTTCTGTTATTTCACAAATGAAAAAAAGCCGCTTGAGAATCCCCAAGCGGCTTTTTCCACATAATATTAACAAAATCTATTTCAAAGCATCATTTTGCAAATGAACTGCCAACCTTGTTCATGGCACAGCGGAAACCGATTGTGGCGGCTGACTGGTTCTGATTGAGGTAGCGGCGTGTGCCTGGGCTTAGGTAGTAAGGACCATCGGCCCATGAACCACCTTTGTAGACGCGTGATTCGTCGCTGATGAGCGTGGTACCAGGAGTGTCGTTGGTAGCGGTTTCGTACATTTCTTTTGTGAACACGCTCTGGTCTTCCTGAGCATCGCTCCACTTGTTGCGGATAGCTGACATGTAGTCACCATCGTCGTAGTTGGAGTTGAAGCTGGTGCGGTAGTTCTGACGTTTTGAAGCTTCTTCCTGTGAGATAGGTTCTCTGCGGATACGGCCGAGGGAGTCTTTCTGAACGAGGAAACCGTTTTCGTCAACAGCTTTCTGTGTGAACACGTTACCACGGAATGGGCTGTAGTCGGCTACATCTTCAAATGACAGTGGACGATAGACGTCTTGGCACCATTCGGAAACGTTACCGGCCATGTTGTACAGGCCGTAATCGTTTGGCCAGTAGGAGCCGACAGGAGCTGGCAGGGCGGCACCATCGTTCAGGTTGCCGGCAACACCCATGTAGTCACCAGGGCCTCTCTTGAAGTTTGCCATGAAGCTGCCATAGTATTTCTTGCTATCGGTGCGGAGACCATCGCCGTTCCAAGGATAAACCTTGCGTTCGGCAACGATTTCGTTAGAGGTATTGCCAACCAGACCTACAGCGGCATATTCCCATTCGGCTTCCGTGGGGAGACGATAGGATGGAAGGAGGATACCGTCTTCCATGCGGACGTTGCGCAAACCGTCGCCATCGCCCTTGGAGAGGTCTTTCTTGCCATTCTTCACCTTGCCGGTGTATTGACCTGCAAGGTAAGCGTCGGTGTTGAAGTTTTCTTCATCCTGCTGTGATGGATCCCAATCGAGGATACCGGCTTCGACGAGCATCAACTCGTTGACGCGGTCGGTACGCCATGAGCAGTAGTCGTTGGCCTGAACCCATGAAACACCTACAACAGGATAGTCGTTGTAGGACGGGTGGCGGAAGTAGACTTCAACCATTGGTTCGTTGTATGACAAACGGTCACGCCAAACCAATGTATCTGGGGCGGCATTGCGCACTACTTGTGGGTAGTTCTGACCGTAAACGCGGTTCAGCCAATAGATATATTCCTGATAGTCAACGTTGCTGACTTCAGTGCGGTCCATGAGGAATGATGGAACTGTGACCTTGCGCGGAACGTTGTCCCATGAGCGGGTCAGATTGTCGGTGGTGCCTCCCATGACGAAGGTGCCGCCTTCAATGGCTATCAAGCCGGGACCGATTTGCTGGTCGTTGATTTCTGCGACTTCAAAACCACCGTTGTTGGCGTCGTTGTAAGCCCAACCTGTGGTTCTGGATGCTTTCTTTGAGCAAGAAGTCATAAGAAGACCTCCTAAAACAATAATTGCTAATGCTTTGAATCCTGATTTTTTATACATCGTTGATAAAATTTGTTCCTTTAATAACTCGTTTTGTCTGTCAATATTGCGCCTGAAATGAAATTTTTTCTAAGCGCATAAAATCGGACGCAATTTTACGACATTTTTATGAATTGACGCACATTTTCTTTGAAAAAAAACTTTTTCTGCCAAAAAATGTCAATTTACAATAAAAAGGTTGTATTTTCGTTCCGTGAAAAATAGGCTTTTATTAATATGAGTAATAGGATTTTTCGGATTATTTTGGGCGTTTTGGCTTTGACAGCATTCTTCTCTTCTGCTGCTTTCGCTCAAGGAAATTATGCTAAACAATCCGTTTTGGCTACAGGAAATTGGCATAAAATGGGCTTGAAAGAAACTGGCATTTACAAACTTACCTATTCCGACCTTGCGGCTTTTGGCATCAATGTCGATGGCATTGATCCGCGCAATATCCGCATCTATCATAACGGCGGCGGCGTGTTGCCTGAACTGAACAGCGAGGCGCGTTACGACGATTTGCAGGAATTGCCGGTTTTCGTTTCTGGCGAATCGGACGGCAAGTTCGATAAAAACGATTTCATTCTTTTTTACGGTCGTGGTCCTGTGCGTTGGCAGTACAATCAGTCGCATGCCTGTTACGATCATGTGCAAAACTATTATGATGATTATGCCTACGCATTCATTACCACTGATTTAGGCGCAGGTAAACGTATCGCCGCCGAAAATGCGCCATCATCGGCAGCTGCTGAAACGGTTGCGGAATTTCTCGATTATAAGGTGCATGAAACTGATGAGGTCAACTTGAACCACATGGGCCGCAGTTATTATGGCGATGCCATGGATGGCAATGTCAGCAAGGATTTCGATTTCAGTTTTCCGAATGTCGTAACTTCGCGTCAGTGTTTGCTTCATGTGGAATTGGTGGGCAGAAACTTTTCTCCGGCGAGTTTCAAGGTATTTGTAGATGGTAACCAACATGCCAGTTACAGCCTTTCTCCCGTTGATCCAACTTCAACGGTTGCTGTTGCTGTTACAGCTAGCGGTTATGTCAATGTCTATCCATCAAAGGATGAAGTGAAGGTGACTTTGCAACATGTCGGCAATGCCAACACCACATCTCGCGGCTATGTCGATTACATTGCGGTCAACGCATGGCGAAACCTGAAGTTTTCTGGTCAGCAGATGCTTTTCCGCAATCCTGAAATGACTAATATTAATAAGGTGTATGAATGCCGTGTCAGCAATGCCTCTCAGCAGATGCAGGTTTGGAATGTGAGCAATCCTGTTGCGCCGACTAAAATCAACGGTCAGCTGAACGGCAATGTCTTCTCCTTCAATGTACACGGCTATGCTGAGAATGAATTTGTCGCTTTCGATGGTTCGTCTTATCTTTCGGTGGTGGATTTCGGACAAATTGAAAATCAGAATCTTCATGGTGTGCGCAATGTCGATTACCTTATCGTCACTTATCCTGATTTCATCAGTCAGGCGGAACGCATCAAGGCTATTCATGAGGTGCAAGACCCTGAATTGGCGACTTATATCACCACGCCTCAGCAGATTTACAACGAGTTCGGTTGTGGCGCGATGGATGTTTCGGCCATTCGCGATTTTTGCCGTATGCTTTATCTTGACAGCGACAGAAAATTGAAATACCTGCTGCTTCTGGGCGATGCTTCCTACGATTTCAAGAACCGCGACGGACTGCATTGTTTCGTTCCGGCCTACGAAACCTTGTCATCGGTGAACGGACAATACTGTTTTGTGACTGATGATTATTTCGGCTGCTTTGATAACACTGAAGGCGACATCGCCCATTCTCTTGCCGACATTGGCGTGGGCCGTTTCCCGGTTTCCACCTTGGAGCAAGCCACCCAGATGGTCGATAAAATCGAGCAATATATTGCCTTGAACGAAAGCACCATGCAGCCTTGGCGCAACGTGGTGACTTTTGTCACCGACGATGAAAGGGAATTCGTGGATCATGCCGAGGGTTTTGAACAACAATTGAAAACTGTTGGTGGCGAGAACTTTGTCATCGACAAGATTTACCTTGGTGCCTACGAGCAGGAAGACACGCCAAATGGCGTTTTGGCGCCATCGGTCAACAAGGCTATCAACAGCCGCATGGAAAAGGGTTCGTTGGTGGTGAATTATACGGGACACGGCGGCGAGGTGCAATTTGCTGAAGAGCGCATCTTGCAGCGCAAGGATGTCGATTCGTGGCACAACGGCCCGATGTATCCGCTGATGATTACCGGCACTTGCGAGGTGAGCCGTTATGACGACCACAATCGCACTGCCATTGGCGAATACGCTTTCCTGAACCAATATGGCGGCATGATTGCCATGTTTACGACATCGAGGGTTACGGGTGGCGGTGATAATGAGGCTTTTAACAAGGGAATCTATAACCATCTGTTTGAACTTAAAGATGGTAAATACCCTTGCTTAGGCGATGTTTACCGCATGGCGAAAACACGAGGCAACATAAATGAAAAAAGATATGTGTTTTTCGGCGATCCGGCCTTGCGTATTGCAGCCCCGAAACTGAAGATTGAGACGGAAAGCATCAACGGAATGCGCCCTGAAACATGGCAGGACTCCATTTGGGTCTCCGATACGGTTTGGCAGCATTTTACCGTTTACAGTGATACGGTTAGGGCTTTGCAACCTGTTGAAATAAAAGGTTTTGTGAAAGATTTTAATGGTCAGGTCGCTACAGGATTCAACGGAACGGTTTACGTTACGGTCTATGATAAAGCGGCTGAGCTTGTGGCGCATTGCGACAATGCACTTGTCAGGAATTTCAAATTGCGCAACAGTGTTCTTTTCAAAGGTCAGACGACGGTTGAGAACGGGCGTTTCCAAATCGTTTTCACGGTGCCGCGCGACATCGCCTATTCTTATGGCCAAGGAATGATTAGTTATTACGCAACTGATAATGAGATTGATGCCAGCGGCAAATGTGAAGACTTCATTGTGGGCGGTTTCTATGAAGATGCCACGATGGACACAACACCGCCTACTATTGAGCTTCATATTGATGACATTTATTTCGTTGACGGCAGTTTAGCCAGCGAGAATCCGATTTTGATTGCCTTTGTCGAAGATGAAAGCGGCATCAATACTACGGGTTCGGGCATCGGCCACGACATTATCGCCACTCTGACGGGTGCGGCTGACCTTTCCTATAACCTCAACGATTGTTTTGTCTCCGAATCGGGCAATCCCGGTAAAGGCGCCATTACCTACAAGATGCTTGATTTGCCTGATGGCGACTACACTTTGACTTTGAAGGTCTGGGACATCTATAACAACAGCAACACGGCTGAAATCCATTTCACCGTGGCAAACAGCCTGACGATGCGGATTGATAATCTTTATAACATTCCCAATCCTTTCTCGGAAACAACGGGTTTCGTGTTCGAACACAACCAGATAGGCAACAATATGGATGTGCATATTTATATTTACGACATGATGGGGCGACTTGTCCGCCAGCTTTCAGGGCAGGTTGCGGGCACTTCAACTCGCGTTGAGCCGATTCGTTGGGATGGTTGCAACTCCAATGGCGAGACTTTGTCAAACGGCATATACATTTATCACATTGTGGCCACTAACGACAATGGAGAATCGGCAACGGCAACTTCTAAACTTTTGATTTGCAGATGAAAATGAATGTATTTATTCGGAATATGTGCCGTAGGCTTCTCATTGCGGCTTTTGTCATTGTTCCTTCTGTGTTATCCGCTCAAGACCATGCCGGTCAATCGGTGTTGAGCCAGCATACTTGGCACAAAATGAGTGTGACTCAGGAAGGCATCTATAAGTTGGATTATGCGGCACTCCAATCCATGAATATCGATGTGGAGCATCTCAATCCCAATGAGATACGTATTTTTGGCAATCCGGCCGGAGCTTTGCCTGAAAAAAACTCTGATGCGCGTTATGACGACTTGACTGAAATGGCCGTCTTTGTCAGCGGAGCGGAAGATGGTCGTTTCGATACTGACGATTATGTGCTTTTCTACGGTCAGGAGCCTACCTGCTGGAAAGTTTCGGACGGCCTGAATATGAAATACGAAAGGTTCATGAATCCGTATTCCGACACCACCTATTATTATATTTGTGCTGACAGTGGCGAGGCGGGGCTTCGTGTCGCCTTGCAGCCGTCGGCTGATGTTGTGGGCGCGACGAATGTCGTCACCGATTTCCCTGATTTGGCATGGCATGAGGCGGAATTGTTTTCACCTTATTCATCGGGCAGAAACTGGTATGGCGAGCAGCTGAACTCAACCGATACGGCATTATTTATCCAATTCGTTTTTCCTAATTTGGTCAAAAACAAACCGATAGAATATAAGACGGTTGTCATGGGGCGCAGTTTGAATGGGTCTATCTATTACGATGTCTGGGCGAATGACAATCATCTGATTGCCGATGGAACCATTGGAGCGATTTCGGAAAATGCAAATTCCTATGGCAGAGATGCGACCCGCACGGGACAGATGCAAAGTGAGAGCGACACCGTGAATTTCAGCATGTTGCTCCAGCCGCGTATGAAGAGCCATTTGCTTTATCTCGATTATGTGGAATTCCGTTGTTGGCGCGAACTGAAACGTGCAGGCAACCTTTTTCCATTCCGTTTGCGTCCCGACCAGCTGAGTCATTCTGTTTCGGCTGTCTGGGTGCGTAACATGTCGCGTGAATTTCAGGTTTGGGATGTCAGCAATCCGATGCGTCCGGCCGTTCAGGACGGCATTCTAAGCTCCGACAATTTCGTGTTCGGCATCGAAAACAAGAATGAGCATCGTTATTTCGTTTTCAATCCGTCGGCGGCTTTGCCGGTGGTTTCGGTTAGCCCCGTGGCAAACCAGAATCTTCATGCCTTATCGCAAGCTGATATGCTGATCATTACACCAAAAGTGTTTTGGGAACAGGCCCAGGCATTGGCCGGTTTTCATGAACAAAACGACAATCTGCATAGTGCGGTGGTTGATTTGGATGAGATTTACAATGAGTTTGGCACCGGAACGCCTGATCCTTCAGGCATCCGCGATTTCATCCGCATGGTGTATCTGCGTAGCGAAAAGCAATTGAAATATGTGCTCCTTTTCGGAAAAGGTTCTCACGATTTTCGCAACATCAAGGGATTTGGCAAAAACTATGTGCCGCCCTATCAAGCCGAGACTTCCTTAGGCCAAACGGCAAGTTTCTGCACCGACGATTTTTATGCCATGATGGATGATAATGAAGGCGTTAATAGTGGCGGCCGTGTCGATTTGGGCATTGGCCGTCTGCCGGTCGCATCGGTTGAGGAAGCCGAAACCGTGTTGCAGAAAATCTATCATTATGCTGATTTGTCGGCAACGCACGGCGTGTGGAAGACCAACCATTTGTTCACTGCCGATGATGACAATAATGAATATGCCGAACATGCAGAACTATGCTACGACATCATTGATGAAGAAAGCCATGCGATGAATGCGCAAAAGGTGTATTTGGATGCTTATCAGCAAATCAGCTCACCTTCGGGTGAGATTTCTCCCGAAGCAACCGCCGATTTGATGCGCCGTTTCGAAAAAGGTGTCTTAGTCATGCAGTATCATGGTCATGGTGGCGTTAGAGGCTTGACTTCGGAAAAGTTTTTTACCAATACCGAGATTTCAGGCATGACCAACTACGATTGTCTGCCTTTTGTGCTGACAGCTACTTGCGAGTTCAGTCAGTTTGACGACCCGTCTTTTGCTTCGGCTGGCGAGCTGATGTTCACTTTGCCTACGGGCGGTTCTATCGCCATGCTGACGACGGTGCGCCCGACTCATGGCATCAACAATATTTGTATTGCCAAGGCCTTGATGAGAAAACTTTATTTGCCTGATGGAAGCCAGGCTTCGCGTTTCGGCGATATTGTGAGGGAAGCCAAGGCCGACAACAGCAATTTCAGTTCGACAAATCCCACAAGTAAAAACATCAGCTATGTGTTTTTCGGCGACCCAGCCTTGCGTTTCGCTGCGCCTGTCGAAAAGGTGGTGACGGTTAAGATGAACGGGGAGGATCTTGACCATGAAATTGCACTTCATGCCATGAGCATGGTCAATGTGGAAGGCGAAGTCAGGAAAGCCGATGGCAGCCTCGATGCCGCTTTCAATGGTGAAGTGGAGCTGCGTTTCTTTGATAAGGAATCGGTCTTTACGACTTTGGGCAACAACCCTGTGACGAATCCGGTGCGTAATTTCACGTTTTTCAATGATGTGTTATATCAGGGAAAGGCAACGGTGAAGCAGGGCAAGTTCAGTTTCAGTTTCCAGGTGCCGCGCGACATCAATTTGCAGGATGGCAAGCCGCGTTTCAGCTATTATGCCTACGACTCAATCCGTAAGGTTGACGCTATGGGCGTTTTCGAGGAATTGACCTTGGGCGGCATCGACCCGTCTGTTGTCATCGACAACGAAGGCCCAAAGATTGATTTCTATTGGAATACGCCAAGTTTCAGAAACGGTGATACGGTGGCGAATCGTGGCGTGCTTTATGCCGATTTGTATGATGCCCAAGGCATTTATCATTACGATTTCAGTTTGGGACGCGATATTATCTTGAATGGCAATATGCAGGGATTCAGCAATATGCGGCTTAATGAAATCTATGAACCGGTTCTCGATGATTTCCGCCGTGGCCGTGTCGCCGTGCCGGTTTCGGATTTGGAACCTGGAACGTATACCTTTACCTTGCGTGCATGGGACACGCAGGATAACTCGTCGGAAGCCGAGCTGTGGCTCACGGTTTGCGAAGATAATATTTTCCTTGCCCAAGTGCGCAACTATCCGAATCCTTTCACCGAAGAGACTTGGATAACTTTGACTCATCATGGTGAAGACGGCCCTTTGAAGGTCGAACTGGAGGTCTTCGATGTCTTGGGACGCATGATTTCAAGCTCTAGCCAGACCGTTGAAGTCATTGATAACCAAGTGGAGCCGATTCGCTGGAATGTGAACGAGAACACATCCGGGCAATTGCGTGCCGGCGTGTATTGCTATCGCCTCACTTTGACCGATGCCAAGGGAAGGCATCGTTCCGTAAACCAGAAAATGCTTGTTACACGATAAAATTTTTCAGTGAATACAATATCCAAATTGAAATATCGTTATTTTTGCACGTTTAATAATAAATCTTTGAAAAGAAAATGAAAATCAGAAATTTGTTTTTAGCAGCCTTATTGTTGGGTGGACTTCATTCTTTTGGTCAGGATGGTTGGAACCAGCACAATTTGTCGGGACAGGACAATCACCCGAATGTGATCACAACAGCCGTTCCTTTTGTTTCCATCGCTCCTGATGCCCGTGGCGGTGCTATGGGTGATTGTGGCGTGGCAACCGACCCCGATGTTTATTCCATGCACTACAATCCGGCTAAATATGTCTATATGGAGGACGATTTGAGCATTGGCCTTGGCTATAGCCCTTGGCTGCACAACCTCGTGCCCGACATGCACTTGGCCTATTTGGCTTTCCAGAAAAAGCTGACCGACCGCTCGGCTTTGGCTGCCACTTTGCGCTATTTCGATTGCGGTAGCATCAAGTTCACGGATGACCAAGGTAATGACAAAGGCACTTACGATCCTAACGAATGGGCTATCGACGTCACCTATTCCCGTATGTTGGGCGATTACCTCTCTGGCGCTGTTTCTGGCCGTTTCATCTATTCCAATCTGACACAGGGTCAGAGCGAATATGGCAATGCCCAAGTCGGTTGGTCTGTTGCCGCCGACATCGGCCTTTATTATAAAAGACCTGTCGAATGGTTCTCATCTGTCGATGCCGATTTCTCGTGGGGCGTATCTGTCACGAACATAGGCAGCAAGGTCAGCTATAACGGTGATTCCGACTTGAAGGATTTCATCCCAACCACATTGCGTGCCGGCGCCCAGTTGAAACTTGAACTCGACGAATACAACACCTTGGCTTTCACAGCCGATCTGTCAAAGCTTTTGGTGCCTACACCTCCTGTCAGGGAACAGGGAACAGGCGAAGTCATTCATGGTTACGACGACAATGTTTCTGTTGTCATGGGCATGATTCAGTCATTCTATGATGCTCCGGGCTATGACCGTGAAGATGGTCATAAGATTGGAGTAGCTTACGAAGAGTTATGCGAAATCAATGAAGGCATTGGCATTGAATATTGGTACAACAACACTTTTGCAGTGCGTGGTGGTTTCTTTAACGAACCAGCCATGAAAGGCAACCGTAAGTATGTGACTTTGGGTGCAGCCTTGAAATACAACGTGTTCAGCTTGGATCTTTCCTACCTTATCCCTGTCGCAGCAAAAGCAGGTACCAGCCCGTTGGAAAACACCTTGCGCTTTAACTTGACTTACAACATGGGCAAGAAGACCAGATAAGCATTTTTCTTTGTTCATTTTTTTATATAAGTCAAAGCTCTGTCCAAATGGATGGGGCTTTGTGTTTTAGTAAAGATTATCAGCAAGATTTTGATTTTTTGGAACCGCAGATTACGCGGATTTTTAGATAACTACAGATTATACAGAAATTATAAATGCGCCTTGCGCATAAATGATATAGATGTGCTGACGATAAATTGATAAAAAGATACGCGTGATACGTAGAGTCAAGAAAAACCGCATATTATACTGATTATATTGATTTTCAATAAACTACAGATATTACAGATTATACAGAAATTATAAATGCGCCTTACGCATAAATGATACAGATGGGCTGACGATAAATTGATAAAAAGATACGCGCGATACGTGGAGTCAAGAAAAACCGCAGATTACACGGATATTTGTCCTCAGTGGGAAAAACAACTCACTTTCCATAGAGTTTCTTCACCCGTTCAGCCAAACGTTGTCCAGGTGATGGGGCAGGGGCTTCACCGATTTTGGTGTTTTTCCTGATAAGGATGTATTCAGGGAAAGTCTTTACGTTGTAGGCTTCCAAAAGCAGAATGTCGTTGCCGAGGTTGAGCAGAGGCCAATCATAATGGTGCTCATTGAATTGCTTTTTGTAGGCTTCCATCTTGTCTTTTGTGCTGATGGTGATGATTTGCACCGAGTCCTGCCATTGGCGGTGAAGGTCTTGCAAGTCGCTGAACTGCCGCTCGCTGATGGGCGAAAAACCGTCCACAAATTGCAGCAGCACCAAGTCGTTCTTGTAATCGGACAGCTTCACATTTTTGCCTGTTCGGTCTTTCAGGTTGAAATCGGTGGCATCTGTGCCAGGTGCCAATCGGTTTTGGCGGGCGAATATGTTGCTGATGATGTTGCGGTGCTCGCTCCATTTCGTGTTCTTGCTGATTTGTTCCAGATGCGCCTTGGCATAGCGTCGGGTCTCGCTGTCGGCATTGCAGAGTTGCTGCAAATCGTAAATGGTGATGAGTTCGGCTAGTCGTGGATTGCGTTTCATGAACGGGTCGGTGTTGATGTATTCGCGGAAAGCGGCCGGACCTGTCAGGAAAGCCTCGTTTAAGGCATGATTGTCGTACTGCGACTTGTTGAAGTAGTTGGCGAACAGTTCCTTAAACAAATCCATATAGGCAGGTTGCGTGTAAAGTACGGGTTTGCCGTCGAAATAATCCTTGATGACTTTCTTGCCGCCATCGGTGTTGATGGCCAGACGGATGGAAGCCAACTTATACTGAATGTAATTCCTGACGAAATCGGCCTTGATGTCGGGCATTTCTTGGCTGATGGTGGCTTGAATCGAATCGAGGTAGCGCGTCTGACGGCCACGGTAAATCTGGTTGAAATGCTCTATCAGATAGGCGTTTATGATTTCTTCGGAGAGGTAAACCTGATGTGATACACCTTTGTCGCTTGCTTTTTTGATGCGTATGGTTGGCTGTTCCTTGTCGAAGTAGGAAACATTGTCGTTTTTTTCTGGCACAATCACTTCGATGTCGTAGGTGGCATTGGGCGACAAAATCATGTCGACGCTTTCCAAACCGACGAAAAGGCGTGCCGAAAGTATCTGATTCACATTGCCCTCGATGATGAAAAATCCTTTGCTGTCGGATTGTGCCGTGGCAATCTGTTTGCCTGACGAGGTAATCAGTTCTTCGTAAGTGAAAAGACGAATCAGGGCATCGGTCCGATTGGTGCGGCCTGTAATCGTTACGTTCTGTGCCATTGAAACGATGCAACAGCACATTATAAAAAAGGTGAAAAATATACGTTTCATGCCCAAATAACGCAGAAACTTTGTTTTTATTTCATGGAACTGCGCGTATCTTTTTTCATGGCCAGCCAATCCGTGAAATCCATGCACTGTTCCCTGCGCTCCCTGAGCTTGTCAAAGGGCGCACTCAAAATTTCATCTGTAAAAATCCGTAAAATCTGTAGTTATCTAAAAATCAGCGCAATCTGCGTAATCTGCGGTTTTTAAAATCATGTTCCGCCAAGGCGGGAGAAAGTAAATTTGGAGTAAATTTTAGAGTAAATTATGAGTAAATTTTTATCATGCGCCAGCCAATCCGAGAAATTTATGCGCTCGCGCATTACAATTTATTCTGTGTAAATAATTAAAAATCAGCGCAATCCGCGTAATCAGCGGTTTAAAAAATATAATCCGTTAAATCCACTAAATCAGCGGTTCAAAAACAATCCGAAAGAATCCGTACCTAATCAGAGGCATTATTTCAGCTTGACTTCTTCAGGCACGAAACGCGATACATCGCCGCCATTCTTGAAAATGTCGCGGACAACGCTCGACGAGACGCCTACCAGTTCGCTTTCGGTGAGCAGGAAAATGGTTTCCAGTTCGGGATGAAGACGCTTGTTGGCATGGCCAATCATGTTTTCGTATTCGAAATCGCTGCCGCAACGCAAGCCGCGCACGATGAATTTGGCTCCGACTTTCTTACAGAAATCGGCGGTCAGGCCTTCGTAGGCCTCGACTTTCACCTGAGGATAATCCTTGAAAATGTCCTTAATCCAGTTGATGCGGTCTTCCAATGGGAAGGTGCTGCGTTTTTCGCAGTTGACACCGACGGCAACGTAAAGTTCGTCAAACAGAGGCAAGGCTCTCAGAACGATGGAGCGGTGGCCTAAAGTGATGGGGTCGAATGAACCTGGAAATACTCCAATTCTTTTCATAGATTTGAAATTTGCTGCAAAGGTATCATTTCGTGGCGAGATGGCATAATTCTTTTCCGAGAATTTCACTGATGGAGCGGAATGTTTGGCTCAAAAAGCCTTCAATATCGTCTTTCCCGACCCATTTCACAGCCGTGATGCCTTCTTCGGTCTGTGGTTTGGTGCTGTTCAGGCTGTTGCTGCGCATTTCGTACCAATAGGTTTGTTTCAGTTCCCAAACCTCATTGCGCAGGTAAACGTGCCAAGTCGACGGCAATTCTCTCACGATTTCAAGGTTGCCGATGCCGGTTTCCTCTTCCACCTCGCGCATGGCTGCCGTTTTGGGGCCTTCGTCTGCCTCGATGTGCCCTTTTGGCAAATCGGGAATGCCTTTGCGCTCAATCATCACAAAACGGCCTTCGCTGGTGACGATGCCGCCTGCCGCAGGAGCCAATTTGAACATCTGCTGCAAGGCGGAACTGACATCTTCGGGTGCTATGTCTTGAATGATGGTGTCGGTCTGTTCGCTGTCGCAAAGCCATTCCGATAAAAATTCGCATAAAAGTTGCGCATCGTAAGACTCACATTTATTGTCGTTTGGAGTGAATTTTATTTGATTTGCATCGATTTTTGGGAAAATCAATGCCCTGTTTTCTTGAAAAATTATGTACATTTGCAATCGTTTTAACGCACAAAAATACACTTTTATGGTTTACGATGAATCAGCATTGACATTGGCTCAGCATCTTTTGCAGGTCAAAGCCGTGAAACTCAGTCCGAAAGCGCCTTTCACATGGGCATCGGGACTGAAAAGCCCTATCTATTGCGACAACCGCGTGACTTTGTCATATCCGGCCGTCAGAACTTATATCCGTCAGCAGTTTGTCGAGCTGATTCTGAAGCAGTACGGCAAGCCTGATGTCATTGCAGGCGTGGCTACGGGTGGCATTCCTCAGGGCGCTTTGGTGGCTCAGGAATTGGGCATTCCATTCGTTTATGTCCGTTCCGAAAAGAAGTCGCATGGCATGAACAACCAGATTGAGGGTGTCATCGAACCTGGCCAGTCGGTCATCGTGGTCGAAGACCTCGTTTCGACGGGCAAGTCAAGCCTTTTGGCTGTCGATGCTTTGCGTGAAGCCGGTGCCGATGTCAAAGGCATGGTGGCCATTTTCACCTACCAGATGCAGGTGGCGGCCGATAATTTCGCTGCAAAGAACTGCACGCTCTTCACTTTGTCGAATTACGAAACCTTGATTGCAAAGGCTGTTGAAGAAGGTTATGTCACCGAAGACGACCTCAAGTCGTTGAAGGAATGGCGTCTCGACCAGCAAGCCTGGAGCGACAAATTTGGTGAATGATTATCTGGTTATGGATTATGGGTTTCTGATTTTTACCCATCATCCATAACCCAACCCTACATTAGTATGTTGTTTCAAAGTACATATAAGCCTGTTGCGCTATCGGTGGAACAGGCTTTTCTTTTTTACGCTGAACCCGACAACTTGAAAAGCCTGATGCCGGAGCAAATCACGGATTGGGAATCGGGTGAGGACTGGTGCTGTTTCCTTATCAAAGGCATGGGGCATGTGAAACTGAAAATAGGGGAGAAATCGCCTTATTCAAAACTGACTTATTTGCCCGATGGCAAAATGCCTTTCGATTTTGGCTTGCAGTTTCTGTTTGTCTCGAAAAATGAAAATGCCTGTGAGATTCAGATTGCCATCGATGCCGATTTGAGCAACCCAATGATGGCCATGCTTGCGAAAAAGCCATTGCAAAATCTTGTGAATGAGATGATGCAAAGATTGTGATTTTTATCTTGTTTTCTTATCTCCAACCGCAATTTTGCTATTTTTGCAGTCTGAAAAACAGAAAAAGTCATGGGCCTCTATTTGAATCCGAACAACGCGCTGCTACAGCGAGCCAGAAAATCAGAAATCTTTATCGATAAATCGATGATGATTGCCGAACTGAACAAACTTGTTGATACAGAGAACTGTTTCCTATGCATTTCCCGTCCGCGCCGTTTCGGAAAAAGCATGGCTGGCAACATGATTTCGGCATATTATTCAAAAGGCTGCGATTCAAGGGGTTTGTTCAAGGATCTGAAAATCGCGCAAGACAGGAGCTTTGAGGATTATCTCAACAAGCTGAACGTGATAAAGATAGACATGAATGCAGAGTATATGTCGAACCATGACGACTTCCTTCAGGTGATGCAGAAGAAGGTTATGAAGGATTTCTTCAAGGCTTTTCCAAATATTGACTTTTCCGATTGCCGCTCGTTTGCCGACTGTATGCTGGAAGTTTATGCTGAGGAAGCGGAGACTTTTGTCGTCATCATCGATGAATACGATGTTCTTGTCCGCGAAAAGGTGCCGCAGGACTTGTTTGACAAATACCTGCAATTCTTGAACGCCATGTTCAAGAACTCGACGCTAAGTCCTGCCATATCGCTGGCTTACCTGACGGGCATCCTGCCCATTGTGCGCGACAAGATACAGTCGAAGCTCAACCTTTTTGACGAATATTCGATGACGAACCCAATGAATCTAGCGGAGTTTGTGGGCTTCACGGCTGAAGAGACGAAAGGCCTTTGCGAACAGTACGGCATGGACTATGAGGAATGCCGCCGTTGGTACGATGGCTACGACCTGAAGACGGTGAAGGAGGTCTTCAGTCCGCGCTCGGTGGTGAGTGCTATGATGAACCGCGAATACGGCAGCTATTGGACACAGACTGGCTCCTACGAGGCCTTGAAACTCTATATTTTGATGAATTTCAGCGGTATGAGGGACGATGTGGTGAAGATGATGGGCGGAGGGAAAGTCTATGTCGAGGTGGATTCCTATCTGAACACGATGACGGACTTCCATGGCAAGGATGACGTGTTCACCTATTTGATTCATTTGGGTTATCTGGCCTATGACAGAGAAAATCAGTTTTGTTATATACCCAATGAGGAAATCCGCAAGCAGTGGTTAATTTCTGTCCAGTACGAGCAGGATTATCAGCCAATCATCAAGCTGGTGAATGATTCAAAAGCACTTTTGGAGGCTACGATTAATAAAGATGAGGCAGCCGTTGCCGCCGCTTTGACTGAAGCCCATATCCGCGCCACCAATCCGCTGACTTACAACAATGAAGCATCATTCCAGAGTGCCATCGGACTGGCCTATTTCTATGCCAACTTGAAATACACGGTCATCAAGGAGCTGCCGACTGGCAAAGGCTATGCCGACCTCGCCTTGATTCCATACGTTCCGAACATTCCGGCGATAATCATCGAATTGAAAAACAATAAGTCGGCAGAATCGGCCATTAAGCAGATCAAGGAAAAGAAATACGACGACCTGCTGGAACACTATCGAGGCGACCTGCTCTTTGTTGGCATCAACTATGATGCTGACACCAAGGAGCATCAATGCCGTATCGAGGAATGTGTGATTGAGTGAGTGATGGGGCTTGCTCGTCAGATTATGAACTTGATTTCCTTAATGTCGAAAACAGAGATTTCCCCGTTTTCGTTGGAAAGCTGAAGTCGTCCGAAATTGTCTATGCCTTCCATGAAAAGTTGTTTTCGGTTGCCTGCTGTTTCATATTCCGCCCAAGTGTGGTAACGGAAAAGGTGGTTTAGATAATCTTCGTTTATCGTAGAGAAATCGTTTACTTCGCAACAGTGTCTTATTCTTTTCCTTTCTTCTTCCAAATGCTGGCAAATGGAAAGAAGCATAGGCTCCAAATCGTATGTTTTTCCTGTCAAATTGCGTAGCGAGGCGGGATTTGTCGGCCAATCCTGAAATTCCAATTGGTTGACGTTTAGTCCAATGCCGATAATGGAGACATCCATCATCGTGCCTTTAATGGTGCTGTTGATGAGAATGCCGCCGATTTTACGGTTCTCGCAATAAATGTCGTTAGGCCATTTGATTTCAAATGTTTTTTCGGGTACTGCTTCTTTCAAAGCCTTGAGGATGCCGAGCGGCACGGCTTTGGAAAGCTGAAACTGCATGGCAGCCGGCAGGAAACTCATGTCGAAGGCAATGGAAAAGGTAAGGTTCTGGCCTTCGGCACTTTCCCAGGTGTTGCTGCCCATGCCTTTGCCCACAGTTTGTCTGTAGGCGACGACCGCGCATCCGCTGATGTCGGTCGTCGCCTGCAAACGCTGCAAATAGGCGTTGGTAGAGTCGGTTCGCTCTATGTGCATGATTTTTAGTGTCATTCGACAACTACGCGCTGTGCTTTTTCACCAATCATAATGGCGTAGACACCTTTGCCGAAGTTGCTCATGTCGATTTTGCCATAACCGTTGATGACGGTTTCGTAGATGCATTGTCCGGCCATGTTGAAGACGTGGACTGTGTTTTCGCCCGATTCAACGATGTTGATTGTTCCGCTTGTCGGGTTTGGATAGATGCTTGTTACCTCCTGATTTTCATTCACATCGGCTGTGACTTCATAACTGAATTCATTGCTTTCGCTGTAAGCGAAATCACTCCCTGAGAAAAGCGTGGTGCTACCGGCTTTCATGCCGTAAAGTCCGGTGCCATCGGTGAGACCGTCGCCGCCGGCATCGTAAATGGTGAAATCGTAGCAGCCATCACTAGGGATGATGAGGGTCTCGGTGATCATTTTGTTAGGTTCTTCGTAAGGACCGCCTTCCAAAACTACTTCATCGGAGTCTAAGTTTGTGATTTTCCAAGTGGTTTCCTGTGGGTTGTTGTCGGTGCGGATGGTGAGTTTTATGGTCTTTCCCGTGTTGTCCGGTGAACCGTCGAAACTGAAGGTGGCTGCATTGTTGCCTTCGCCTTCGTCTTCGTTGCCGTTGATGTTGGTGACTTGGATTTTGAGAACGTTATCCGATTCGACAGGGAATGTGATTTCATCCATGTTGATGGTGGCTGATGCAAAACTTGTCAGGTTGCCTTCCCATGTCAAAGTCTTGACAATCTCGTCGTTGACCAGCACTTCGATGTCGGCGGTGGTGATGGTGTTGGTGCCAAAGTTAGTGATGACGGCCTTAGGTTCGGCTATGCCGCTGCAAATCATGTCTTTCACATTGCTGACATTGGTCATTGCAGCATCGTTATTATAAAAAGGAGTGAAACTGTCGGTCGACTTGCAGGCTTGGAACACTTCCTTTGTCGTGCCGTCCTGAATCCATGCTACGGCTGAGAGTTGGTCAATGCTGTAGACGTTTGCCAAAGCCCATTTGAATGAGAAACTGACATAGTCGCCGGCAGTCATATTGCCCAGACTGGTTCCTGAAGATGATGGCAAAAGTTTCTTCATTACGCTGTAGAAATCGCGCTCGCCGTTGCTGCCAGGTGCGCTGGTGAAATGGATTTCCTTTTCAATCACGCCAACCATGAGTTTCAGACTGCCGCTGACATCGGCTGATGCTTTTGCCATGACAAAAACCGTGATGGTGTCTTGCGTGGCATTCAGCTGGTGGGTCATGCGCATTTCAAAAGGCGACTCAATGGCAAGCCATTGGTTCACCATGTTTTGGTTAAGTCCGCTTGGAACGTTGGCGAAACGTGTGCCGTCGACAACGGTGTGAGGAACGGCATTTACACTGTAAAAGCTTTTGCGTGAGTCGTTGTCTTGTGTGTTGTGCAGATACATGGGGTCGTTGGCACCCGGCCAGCTCATGTGGTATTTGATGGCAACCACGCGGTCGCCATTGGCGTCGATGAGAGCATCCAAGGCTGGATTTTGCGATGCGCAAGGCGCGCAACCCGTGTTGGTGAAACATTCAAACATCAAGGCTCTCTGGTTTTGTGCGCTGACATTCAGCGCGATGAGCATCAAAAGCGATGCGAAAACATAGTGCAGATTTTTCATTGTATTAAAGTGTTTAGTTGTGTTTTCTATCGCCAAAAATACAATTTTTTGCAAAATGATTGATTTTGTATTGCAAATTGGCAAAATTTTTGCATTTTTGCAGTCAGATAATTAACAATTAAAACACTAATACTATGATTAGAAAATCTTTACTTACCTTGGTGCTGCTTGCCATATTTGGCTTTGTATCAGCACAATCGCTTCAGTTTGAACTTAATGGTCATGTTTATGCTGATGGCGATGAAGTCCTTTGCAACGAACCAAATCTTGTTTTCGATGAAATGATTCAGCATTTCCAGATCCGCAACAATTCGAGCGAAGCCATCAATGTTGTTGTCAAGAAAGAGGAAGTGGAGGTTCTTGAAGGCACAATGAATTATTTCTGCTGGGGTCTTTGCCTTTCTCCAGAAGTTTATGTTAGCCAGCCTGTGCCAATGGAAGCAGGTGCTGTTTCAGGTGAAGAAGATTTCGCCATCCATGTCAGTTTCGATCCAGAATGGACTATGGATCCTGCTCAGTGGTTGCAAGGCGTTGTGGTCATAAAATATACGGCATACAATGAAAGAAATGAAGACGACAAGGTCAGCATTATTGTCAAGTTTGAATCGGATATTACATCAGTTGCTGAAAATCAGGTGAGCATGAGCCAAGCCTATCCAAACCCGGCTTCATCGGTCGTCCGTTTCAATGTCAACTGCGAAGGCCTTGCTTCTGTCGCCCTTTACAATCTCCTTGGTCAGGAAGTTCTGACTCAGGATGTTGAAAACGACCAAGTCGTTCTTTCAGTCGCTGACTTGAACGAAGGCATTTATTTCTGCAACCTCAAGGTCAATGGTCAGGTTGTCAGAACAGAAAAGTTCATCGTAAAGAAATAAAAGAGTTTTTTCATATTTTTGCATTTTTCATGGGCGTGGCTGAAAGCCGCGCCTTTTTTGTGCCAATCAAAGACACTTCAATGCTTTGTCAATTACCTCAATTTGCTGGCGCAGAAAATCATCTTCATCATCGTTTTCGTGATAAATGATGAAATCGGCGAGGCGTCGCTTTTTGTCCTCGTTCCATTGCGTTTCCATGCGGATATGAGCATCTTCGGGCGTGCAATGGTCGCGTGCCACAACGCGGCGAAGGCGTGTGTTTTCGGAGGCCGAAGCCATGATGACGGCATCGAAAAGCTGTTCAATGTGTTTCTCGAAAATGATGGCGGATTCATACAAGACGTAAGGAGCCTCTTGTTGTTCCGCCCATTCTGCAAAATATTGGTTTAAAGTGGGATATAAGGTTCTTTCAACGAAAAGGCGCGATTCCTTATCGTTGAAAATGAGCTTTGAAAGTCGGGCTTTGTCGAGGATTCCGTCGGGAAGGTAGATTTCTTTTCCGAAACGGGCTTTCATAATGGCTCTGATTTCGTTGCGATAGTAAAGCTGCTTCGCCTCGTAATCGGAATAAAACACGGGAATGCCTTTTGCTTCAAACAAGGCGCAAATCCACGATTTCCCGCAGCCAATGTTACCGGTTATTCCAATCTTTTTCATTGCTGATGATGATGTATTCAACACGGTCAGGCGCAAAGCCAAGCACTTGCAGGTTGCTTGGTGATTGAAGCGACACATGCAACAGAGGGTTGCGGTTGGCGAAATCGGCTGAATCTATGATGGCTGAAAACGCTTCGGCGTTTGTCTTCGCGTAGTCTTTAATGGCTACAAGGCATTTCACTTGAACCGATGAAGGAATGAAACGGATTTCAAGGCTGTCAATCGGCTTGATGGGAACGTCAAGGTCGATTTCGGTGTATTTCTCAATATCAATCTTGACTTCAACTTCTTCGACATTGCATTGGATGTTTCCGCCAAGAAGGTTAAGCGGTACCATTTCTGAAAAGCTTTGGCTGAGATTGTCTTTCGTAAGAAGCTGTGTTTCAATGCTGTGAATATCAGCCAAGGTTTCTTCTGTTCCGTAAATCGTTACACTTGCCGGCGTAATGATAGGCAATCCGTAACGGTCGTATTGCCTTTGCAGGTGCAAGTCGTCTTTCAAAGTGACAGGGACGACTTTCGATTTCAGGTTTTCCATGTTGAAATAGACAGTCGCATCGTTCATGGTGATGTCTGTGACGCCGATGCCTAAACGCTCGGCAAGACGCTCGGCAACATAATTGCTGCTGAATGAAAAAGTTATGTCACTTTCTTGCCGATAGGGGACATCATTGAGTGAAATGCTGACTGCGCGTTTCTGTTCCCTGATGAGGTTGTGCGCCAAGGTGATGAAGCCATCGGCTTCAAAGGCGAATTTCACATTTTGCGTAGGCGTTGAAATCCACTTGTCGCATGGAACGTCCTCGATTTGCAAAGAGAAAGACGATTGCGTAGTGTAATCTTGCGACAACTTGATGAGCAACCACAAAGCCGTTGAAATGGCGAGAAACACAAAGAATGTCAGTGATTTCCGCTTGACCTTAGCATTCATTTCCGTAATAAATTAAAAACTGCCAGCCACGAAGATTCATGGCCGACAGTTGTTCCACATGTAATGGTTTTATGCTTGGCCGACGCGGCTGCTGTCCTTTACGATGGCACTCTTTTCGATTTCAACTTCGGTGTCTGGAGCCAATGAAAGAACCACGGTGTGTTCTTTCACTTCAGCGATTTTTCCGTGGAAACCACCGATGGTGACAACCTTGTCGCCTTTTTTCAGTTCATCGCGGAATTTCTGTTCTTCCTTGGCCTTTTTCGACTGTGGACGGATGAAGAACAGCCAGAAAACGACGATGAGTAAAAGTAATGGCAGTAATGTGCCCAATGTTCCACCTTTTGGCTGTTGTGCTGCTTGTAACAAAATTGTGATAAGATTCATGATTGATTTGATATTTAAGGATTTAAGATTTAAGATTTAAAATTTAAAGATTTAAAGATTTGAACTTTTGAAAACTGTAAACCGATAACTGATAACTGAAAACCGAAAACTGATAACCCAAAAAA
This sequence comes from Candidatus Limimorpha sp., assembly GCF_056203535.1. Taxonomy (NCBI): domain Bacteria; kingdom Pseudomonadati; phylum Bacteroidota; class Bacteroidia; order Bacteroidales; genus Candidatus Limimorpha; species Candidatus Limimorpha sp. The sequence goes on from NZ_JBADWU010000064.1 coordinate 34,056, forward strand.
TTAAAACTCATCCGGTGTCATCACGTCTGCTTTGAAACGGAGAACGGTTACCGACGGGTTGGTGTTTGTATTTACAGATAAAGTCCTTGACTGGAATCCGTGGTGGCCTTTGCTGTCGTAAGTGGCTTTGATGAATCCGTCTTGGCCAGGTTTGATAGGTTCGCGAGGAAAATCACCGACGGTGCAACCGCAGCTCGTATTGACATTTGTTATGAGTAATGGGGCGTTACCCGTGTTGGTGAAATGGAACGAATAAGTGACCACTTCGCCTTGAAGGATTCTGCCAAATTCGTGCTCCATCTTGTCGAAGGTGATGACAGCTTCTTTGCCTGAATGCTGTTCGGCCGACTTTGGGTTGTTGACCAGCTCGGTTGAAAGTTTGTCGCTGTTGTTGCCGCCGCAACTGGTCATCATACCTAATGCTAGTAATACGATAGGAAATAGGTGTTTCATTTTCTTGTAGTTTCTGTTTATTTACTGCCTCTGAAAATCATTATCGAGCCTTGGTATTTGGCATCCTGTTTCAGGCCATGGCATTTCAGCACATAGAAATAGGTGGCATCAGGAAGGTTGCCGCCGTCCCAATCGTTCTGATAATCTTTTGATTGATAGACGATGCGTCCCCAACGGTTGAAAATGACCAGTTCCGATGATTCGTAATAACTGCTCAAAGGCTCGTAGTTTTCGTACTCGTATTGGGTTTCGGGTTCAGTGTCGCCTCTTGTTCCGCTGCCCGAACCGCCATTGTCGATGTTGCCGCCAGCTTCGTCAATGGAAATGATGAAGTAGTCGTTGATGCCGTCGCCGTTTGGCGTGAAGACGCTTGGCACTTTCAGTTTCACGGGGTTCACCTTGATGGTCTTATAATAAGAGGTGTCGCAGCCTTGCGGATTATAGACTTTCAGCTCCGTAGTGAAATCGCCAGCTTCAACGTAGGTGAAACGCGGCTCTTCTTCGTGGGAATTGAGGCCATATTGCGCGTTCAGAATCCAATAGAAATTGGAAATGGCGATGGAATCAATCGATTTGTTTTCAAAGGAATAGGTGACGTGAGGGTTTTGTATGTAAACCGTGTCGCCTGGGTCAGCCGTGATTTCGACAATCGGGTTCGGGTAGGCTTTGGTGAGGGTGCTGTCGGTTTGCGGGCAGCCGCGTCCATCCGTGACTTTGATTTTGTAATATTTGTAAGCCTCCAGGCCGATGGCCAGCGAATCGCAGCCTGGGGCGATGTGTAACGGGCTGATGTTTTGCCATTCGTAGGTGTAAGGCGCAACCGAACCATCGGCATACGCAAGCACTTGGGCTGTCCGTCCGTTGTCTTCCTCGGCATTGCTGCAGGTTTTCAGGATTTGACTGAAATGTATCTGGAAACGAGGCTTCACCTCAACCGTGAAAGGTTCCGATTCGCAAATCAGTTCCAGCGTATGCTTGTTGCGTATTTCAACGCTATAAGTCGTAGTTTCAAAAGGCCTTACGGTGATTGTTGCAACGGTCTCGCCTCCGGGAGTCCAATAATATGCGTATGTGGTATCCTGCATCACGCTGAGCGTAACGGGCGTTTCGCTGCAAATCGGCATTTCGGCGTTGCACGTTATGGTGCATGGGTCTTGAGCCTTCAGGCTTGCCGAAAACACTAAGGCAACCCAAAGGAGACCGAATCTTGTTATGATGTCTTTCACTTTCATTCTTCTACGGAAACAAATTGCAAAAATAGGAAATTTTATGAAGTGAAACGAAATATGATGGTGTTTATTGTTAAGTAGGTGATCAAAATTAGTTTACATATTGAAAACGAGGCATAGAGGTCGCGGGAATGCGAGATTACGAGGCATTCCGGCATCCCGAAGCCTCGTAGTCTCGAAATCCCTTGTCCTTTATAATGTGGTTTAATTTTGAATAGTTACTTAAAAACTGATTTTTTGGAAAGAGAAATGTATACCGAAAAACTTTCATCTTAGAAAAATGTGAGATTTTGCACATAACATGTTGGAAAAATGTGTATTTTTGCACAAAATTAGTTGGAAAAATGTGATATGGAACTGACGAGATCTGTTTTTGAAGATTTCCTAAAATGGAAAAACAGTGCTGACAGGAAGCCCTTAATCGTAGAAGGGGCGCGTCAGATAGGGAAGACTTGGGCAATGAAAAGATTCGGAGAATTGCATTACAGGCATACAGCCTATTTTAATTTTGAGTCTTCCGAAGATTTGGGACGTGAATTTGAAAAAACGAAAGACCCTCGCCGTATTTTGGATGTGTTGCAACTTTATGCCAATCAGGAAATTGTGCCGGGTGACACCCTTGTTATATTTGATGAAATTCAGCAGTGTAATAAGGCCTTGAACAGTTTGAAGTATTTTTGCGAAACTGCTCCTGAATATCATATCATGGCGGCAGGCTCCTTGTTGGGCGTTTCTTTGTCGAAGGGCGATTCGTTTCCCGTCGGAAAGGTTCAGTTCCTGCCCATGCATCCTTTGACATTCAGGGAGTTTCTGCTTGCCGATAATCCTTCTGCTTGCCGTTATCTTGATGCTTTGGAGAGTTTTGATCCGCTTCCTGAATTTATTGTGACCCGTGTCGGTGAGTCGTTCCGGCGCTTTCAGGTGTGTGGTGGTATGCCGGCCGTAGCGTCTGCTTTGTTGGAAGGTCGCGGCATGAACGAAATCGAAGGTTTGCTGAATGACATTTTGTCGTCATATTTGCTTGATTTTGCAAGACATGCGCCTGGAAAAGACATTCCTCGCATCACCGATTTGTGGCATTCCATTCCGTCGCAATTGGCAAAAGAAAACCGCAAGTTCCTCTATAAAGTGGTGAAAGAAGGAGCGCGAGCACGAGAGTATGAAGACGGATTGCTTTGGCTGCAACAGGCAGGTTTGATTCACAAGATTTTCTGTTCTTCAACGCCATCTCTGCCCTTGAGTGCGTATGACGACTTGTCGGCATTCAAAATCTATCTTTGCGATGTGGGGCTGCTTAGGAGTTTGGCTAAATTGCCGCCTGATATTTTCTGGACTGATAATATGCTTTACAAGGAATTTAAAGGCGCATTGACTGAGAACATCATTTTGCAATCTTTGGTCGCAAACTTCAGGGTCTTACCTCGTTATTGGACTTCAAACGGAACAGCGGAAGTCGATTTCCTGTTGCAAGAGGGCTTGAATGTCATTCCGATAGAAGTCAAGGCGTCGGTCAACACTTCTGGAAAAAGCCTCAGCGTATATGCGAAGCATTTCAGCCCGCCGTTGTCCATCATATTTTCGATGCAAAACCTTCGCTATGAAAAAGGTGTGCTTCATGTACCTTTGTTCCTTTCGGACTGGACACCGCAACTGCTGTCAATGATTTCAAAAATATCTTCAAATGAATGAGGAAAAAATGTAATTTTGCAATTCAAACCCGATTTCAAATCATTAAATTTTGAATTTTTTAATCTTTAAATCTTTGAATATTAAATCATTAAATAATACAATATGAACGCACTCAACGATTTTCAAAAAGAGATTCTGGCTGGTATCCCCGATGAACTGCCGGAAGTGAAAGAATACGACAAGAATATCAATCATGCCCCGAAACGCAAGGACATCCTGACCAAGGAAGAAAAGAAGCTCGCCATCCGCAACGCCTTGCGCTATTTTCCTGCCAAGCACCACGCTGTGCTGGCCCCCGAATTTGCCGAAGAATTGGAAAAATACGGCCGCATCTACATGTACCGTTTCCGCCCTTCCTATAAGATGTATGCCCGTCCTATTGACGAATATCCTTGCAAATGCAAGCAAGCCGCAGCTATCATGCTGATGATTCAGAACAACTTGGATCCTGCCGTGGCTCAACATCCGCGCGAGCTGATCATCTACGGTGGCAATGGCGCCATCTTCCAAAACTGGGCTCAGTATCGCCTTGTGATGCAGTATCTCGCCAACATGGAAGACGACCAGACTTTGGTCATGTATAGCGGTCATCCGATGGGATTGTTCCCAAGCCACAAGGATGCGCCTCGCGTTGTCGTTACCAACGGCATGATGATTCCAAACTACAGCAAACCAGACGATTGGGAACGTTTCAATGCTCTCGGGGTGACACAATACGGACAGATGACGGCTGGCTCCTATATGTACATCGGACCACAAGGCATCGTTCACGGCACCACCATCACGGTGCTCAATGCAGCCCGTAAACTCGGTGGCGGCACTGCCGGTAAACTGTTCATCACTGCTGGTTTGGGTGGCATGAGTGGCGCTCAGCCCAAGGCTGGCAACATCGCTGGCGTGGTGAGCATCACCGCCGAAATCAACCCTGCTGCTACCATGAAGCGTTACGAACAAGGCTGGGTCGATGAAGTGCACGAGAACATAGAAGAACTCTTCAAGCGCGTCAACGAAAGCATCGCCAAGAAGGAAGCCCGCAGCTATGCTTACCAAGGCAATGTGGTTGACCTTTGGGAATATGCTGCCGAACACGACATCCACGTCGATTTAGGTTCCGACCAGACCTCATTGCACAATCCTTGGGCTGGCGGTTACTACCCTGTCGGCCAGTCGTTTGAAGAATCGAAGACCATGATGGCCGATAATCCAGAGCTGTTCAAGGAAAAGGTTCAGGCTTCGTTGCGTCGTCATGTGGCTGCCATCAACAAGCTGACTGCCAAGGGCATGTATTTCTTCGACTACGGCAACGCTTTCCTGCTGCAAAGCAGCCGTGCTGGTGCCGACATTATGAAAGCCGACGGCACTTTCCGTTATCCTTCTTACGTTCAGGACATCATGGGGCCGATGTGCTTCGACTATGGTTTTGGTCCATTCCGTTGGGTCTGCGCTTCGGGCAAGCCTGAAGATTTGGCTGTCACCGACGACATCGCTTGCCAAGTGCTGGAAGAGATTGCCAAGACCGCTCCAGAAGAAATTCGCCAACAGATGCGCGACAACATCCAGTGGATTCGTGGCGCACAAGAAAACCATTTGGTTGTCGGTTCGCAAGCCCGTATCCTCTACGCTGACTGCGAAGGCCGCACCAAGATTGCTGCCGAATTCAACAAAGCCATCGCTGATGGACGTTTGAGCGGACCTGTAGTCCTTGGCCGTGACCACCACGACGTTTCGGGCACCGACTCGCCATTCCGTGAGACTTCCAACATCTACGACGGATCGAACCGCACTGCTGACATGGCCATCCAAAACGTCATCGGCGACGGATTCCGTGGCGCTACCTGGGTGAGCATCCACAATGGCGGTGGCGTTGGCTGGGGCGAAGTCATCAATGGCGGTTTCGGCATGGTGCTCGATGGCACTGCCGATGCCGACCGCCGTTTGCGCAACATGCTGCATTGGGATGTCAACAACGGCATCGCACGCCGCAACTGGGCTCGCAACGAAGGCGCCACCTTCGCCATCAAGCGTGCTATGGAAGCCGAACCAAAACTGAAAGTCACACTGCCTAATTTGGTGGATGATAAGGTTTTGGAAAACCTGTTCTGATTCATGTAGAGACGCGCCATGGCGCGTCTCTACATTTTTATTTACATTATAACCAAATTATGGTTATTATTAGGGAATTGTTTATCTTTGCAGCCCGAAAGAATCAAAAAATAATGAACACAGACACCTATTTGAATATGTCATCAGTGCCCGCAGGAGCCATTCTTTACCGAATCGCGCAACAGGAACACATATCTCAAACCACCTTGGCTCAGAAAACCAAAATGATTCCACAGAGAATCAATGACTTAATCATGGGTCGTCGCCGCTTCACGCCTCAAAATTCTTTCATGCTAGAACAAGCCTTAGGTATCGTTTCGCAGGGTTTTTTCTATAAGATTCAGGCCAATCACGACATTTATCAAGCTCAATTGGCCGACAACCAACCAAAACCTGACTTAAACATTCTCACCACAACCACCTTTTGGGATGTCGATCTGTCCAAACTGGAATGGATGAAATGTCAGGATCGGGCTATTCGCCGCGTGTTGGAATACGGCAGCAAGGAAGAAATAGAAGAACTATATCGTTTCTATGGCCGTGATGCCTTTGAAAGAATCAAGGAGAACAACAAAGGTTTCATGCTTTATGAGGTCGCTTTGGAAAACCTAAAATCCATCGGACTATGAGAAAGGATATTCGTTGCCGGAAATGATACAATGGGCCTTGCAAAGAGACCCATATTCTTTTACCAAAGACGATATCATCAAAGGTCTTCAACAGGTAAATCAAGTGGAAGAATCACCAATGGGAATTGTCAGCCTCAAGCCTTTGGCCTATTGGGAATTAAAGGTGCTGGACTTGATGGAAGAAGTGAAAGCCATTACTGAAACTGGCAATTTGGAGGGATTGTCTTGATGGGATGAAAAGGTGTAGAGACGCGCCATGGCGCGTCTCTACAAAGTAAAACGAACAAAAGCAGGACGCAACACGTTCTGCTTTTGTATTTTTGAATTGGAAATGCTGATAGTCACGGCTTTCAGATTGCAAATCCGAAAGAACTGAGAGGACACATCGGTTTTTGTTAGAAATTCATATTAAAAGTTAATCCCAATCCGTAATTGCCTTGCGATTGTGGCGTTTCGCATCTCATCAATGATGGGGAAATGTTGAGCGAATAGGCATTGCTATGATTTTTGTTGTATTCTTCTGCAACTTTTCCGATTTTCTCTTCTCCTGTTAATCCAATCATTAATCCTGAACCAAATGTAACACCACCAACAATTCCGAACGCTATATATGTTTTATAAGCTGGAGCTAAGTACATGACAAAATTTGAAAGATGTCGAATTTAGGTATATGATTAGGGTTCATTATGCACTCGGCGATGTAGTCCAGGCCGTACTTGAAGAATGACACGGCCTTTCTCCCATTCTTGAGTATTCTGATTTTCTTGAC